>JAJZGE010000499.1 GCA_021798675.1 Pseudomonadota bacterium
CGGCCAGATGCTGGCGCCGGCCAAGACCGCGGCGGCGATGCGGCAGATCGTGACCAACAACCGCGTGGACATGGCCATGACCGCGCTGTTCATGGCGCTGGTGGTGGTGATGACGCTGTTCTGCCTCAACGCGCTGGCCAAGGCCTGGAAAACCAACCACCCCACCGCCCACGAGGAACCCTACGTGGCACTGACAGACGTCGCGGTACACTGACGTCATGGAACTCGTCGCGCGACTGCAGGCATTCCGGAAGCGGGCGGTGCAGACCGCTCGCCTGTGTTGCGGCGTGCCCGACTACGAGGCCTACGTGAAGCACCTGCGCGAGCACCACCCCGGGCACAAGGTGCCCAGCTACGCCGAGTTCTTCCGCGAGCGCCAGGAAGCCCGCTACAAGGGTGGCGGCGGGCGCTGCTGCTAAACTGTGCGCACTCCCATGGCCCCGCCGCAGCAATCCGGCGGGGCTTCGCGTTTCCAGAGTCGCAGGGCATGCCCGCAGCACCCCACCCCGTCAGCTTCGGATACTTCGTCACCGCACTGATCGCCACCGCCGTGGTCGCTGCAGGCGCCGGCCTGCAATTCCTGCTGATCGGCTGGCGCCAGAAGCACGACCGCACGCCGCTGGCCTTCGCCGCGCTGTGCGTGTGCGCCGCGATGCTGGCGTTCGGGCGGGCGGGCGTCTACTCGGCGCAAACCCATGAGCAGACCCTGCTCGCGCTGCGCATCCTGGCCGGGGCCGCGCTGCTCGCCCTGCCGGCGTTGATGTTCTTCGTCGCCAGCTACACGGGCAAACCGATGCGGCGCCCCCTGGTGCTGCTGCTGTTGCTGGCGACGCTGGCGATGTCGGTGCTCAACCTGGTCGAGCCCGGCACCGTGTTCTACGCATCGGTGCAACCGGGCGCACTGGTGCGGCTGCCCTGGGGCGAATCACTGCAGGGCATCGACGGTACGCGCTCGACGTCGGGGCGGGTGTTCTACGCCTTCTGCTACGCGGTATTCGCCTGGACGTTCTATCGCGCTGCGCGCCAATGCGCGACACAGGGCCAGCGCCTGCGCGGCGCCATGCTGCTGGCCTGCCTGCTGGTGCAGTTCCTTGCCCTGCTGTGGAGCGTCGTGGTGATCGACGCGATGAACCGCCCCTACCCGGCCACCGACGCGTTCGCGTTCCTCTCCTTCGTGCTGCTGATGGGCCTGTCGCTGGTCGAGCAGATGCGCATGCATACCGTGCAGCTCGAACGCACCACCGCGCAGTTGCGCGCGGAGGCCGCCACCCGCCGCCAGGCGGAACAGGGGTTGCGCCATGCCGCCTGGCACGATGCGCTGACCGGCCTGCCCAACCGACTGCATGCGCAACACACGCTGGGCGGCCTGCTGGCCGACGCCGAGCGCAACGGCCTGCACGGCAGCGTGCTGCTGGTCGACCTCGACCACTTCAAGACCGTCAACGAATCGCTGGGCCACCGCTTCGGCGACCTACTGCTGCAGGCGGTGGCCGAGCGCCTGGCCGATGCGATACCCGATGCCATCTCGGTAGCGCGCCTCGGCGGCGGCGAGTTCATGCTGCTGCTGGACGCCACCGCCGCCGATGCAGCCGCAGCCGCGCAGCACGGCATGGCGATGGCCGAACACGTGCTGGCGCACATGGCCAGGCCCTTGGCGGTCGAACGCCGTGCGCAAGCCGTCGGCGTCAGCATCGGCGTAGCCACGTTTCCCGACGCCGGCAGCGGCCCCGCCGACATCGCGCGGCGTGCCGACATCGCCCTGCACCGGGCGAAGGCGGCGGGCCGCCACTCCGCGCGACTGTTCGAAGCGCAGATGCAGGACGAGGCGGATACCCGCCTCGAACTGGAGCGCGGCCTGCGCCTCGCCCTGCAGCGCGACGAACTGGTGCTGTATTTCCAGCCGCAGGTGGATAGGCGCGGCCGCCTCGCCGGTGCCGAGACGCTGCTGCGCTGGCACAACCCGACCCTGGGCACGCTGCTGCCCGACCGCTTCGTGCACATCGCCGAGGAGACCGGCCTGGTGCATGCGCTGGGGCAATGGGTGATCGACGCTGCCTGCCGCCAGTTGCGGGACTGGCAGCAATCGGGCCTCGCCACCGACATCCACCTGGCGATCAACGTCAGCCCCTGGCAGATCGCTCAGCCGAAATTCGCGGACAACATCGCGGCACAGGTGCGTGCAGCGGGCATCGAACCCCGCGAACTGACGCTGGAACTGACCGAGAACGTGCTGTTGGATGATTTCGATGCGGCCCGGCAGACGCTGCAGCAATTGGCCAACCTCGGCTTCCGGCTGTCGCTGGACGACTTCGGCACCGGCTATTCGTCGCTCGCCCGCCTGCAGCAGTTGCCGCTGCACGAACTGAAGATCGACCGCTCCTTCGTCCACGCGTTGCAGCCGGACAGCGCCAACCCGCTGGCCGGCTTCATCGTGGATATCGGCAAGCGGCTGGGTATGACCACGGTTGCCGAGGGCGTCGAGAACGCCGATCAGCAAGCCATGCTGGCGGCGCTGGGCTGCGACCTGGTGCAGGGCTATTTCATTGGCAGGCCCATGCGTGCGGAGGCCTTCCGGCACTGGCTGCGCCAGCGCCAGGCCGTCAACGTCGACGAAGCCGCCATGGATCGCGCCCCCTTCCTTCCCTGATGTTTTCCATGCCCCGAACCGAGACCGCCATCGCCACGCAACCCAGGAACCATCGCGCCGGCCTGCGCGTCATCGCCATCTACGAGGTCGTGAAGACCCTCTGTCTCGTACTGGTCGCCATCGCCGCCTTCCACCTCGAGCACGAGCAGGCCTTCCGGCAGCTGGTGCACTGGCTGGAACACCTGCCACTCACCGGCAGCAACGCACTGCGCTGGCGCCTGGTGGGCGCGCTGCAGGACTTCGGGCCCAGCCGCTTCGTGGCCG
>JAJZGE010000500.1 GCA_021798675.1 Pseudomonadota bacterium
GATCTTCACGACCATGATTTCGAGATCAGCCGACTCGACCGCCGCGACGAGATCGGCGAGATCGCGCGCGCGCTGCAGGTGTTCCGCCAGATGGCGATCGACGTGCAGGCGCAAAGCCGGATGAAAACCCAGGTTGCCGCTGTCTCGCAGCGGCTGCAGCAAGCCACCACCCATCGCGAATTCGGGCAGTGGCTGGTAAGCGAGCTGGCACCCTTGCTGCACGCGGGCGTGGCGCTGTTCTACTCCTACGACGACAGCCGCTTCCGGCTCGACCTGCTGGGCAGCTATGGCCTGCGGCTTGGCCACGTCACGGCGGACAGCTACCTGCCCGGCGAGGGCCTGGTGGGCCAGTGCGCGACCGAGCGCAAGCCGATCATCCTCGACAACGTGCCGCCGAATTACGTGCACATCGACTCGGGCAGCGGCGAGGCGCTGCCCAGCCACGTCACCATCCTGCCGGTGCTGTACCGCGGCTGCCTGATCGGCGTGCTGGAGCTGGCCGGCTTCCACGCACTCAGCCCGGCGCAGCTGGAGTTGCTGGACGAGCTGCTGCCGATTGCCGGGCTCACCCTGGAAAACCTCAGCCGCAGCATCGGCACGCAGCAGCTGCTGCAGCAGACCCAGGAACAGGCCGACGAGCTGCGCGTGTCCGAACTGGTGATGCGCCAGCAGAAGGAAGTGCTGCGCGAAAACAACGACGCGCTGCAGGCGAAGACGGCCGAGCTCGAGGAGCAATCCGAGCGGCTGATCGCCTCGGAGGAAGAGCTGCGCGTGCAGGCCGAGGAGCTGCAGGTGTCCAACGAGGAGCTGCGCGAAAAGACCGAGCGCCTGAACCGGCAGCGCTACGTGCTGGAGGAGCTGCAGCAGGAAACCGCCGAAAAAGCCGACGAACTGGCACGCGCGAGCCAGTACAAGTCGGAATTCCTCGCCAACATGTCGCACGAGCTGCGTACGCCGCTGAACAGCCTGCTGATCCTGTCGCGCAGCCTCGCCGACAACGACACCGGCAACCTCGACGCCGAACAGATCGAGTCGGCACGCATCATCCACGACGCCGGCACCAGCCTGCTGCACCTGATCAACGACATCCTCGACCTGTCCAAGATCGAGGCGGGCAAGATGGAATTCGTGCTCGACGAGCTGCCGCTGGCCGACCTGCAGCGGCGGCTGCAGCGCACGTTCGCGCATGTGGCCAGGGACAAGGGGCTCGACTTCGACGTGGAGATCGAACCCGGGCTGCCGACCATCCTGCACACCGACGGCGCCAAGCTCGAGCAGATCGCCAACAACCTGCTCGGCAACGCGTTCAAGTTCACTGCGCGCGGTACCGTCAGCGTGCGCATCGGCCGCCCCGACGGCACCATCGCGGTGCCCGCCGCGCTGCAGGGACAGGCTTTGATCGAGATCCGCGTCAGCGACTCGGGCATCGGCATACCCCCGGAAAAGTTCCAGAGCATCTTCAACGCGTTCGAGCAGGTGGACGCCGGCACCAGTCGCAAGTTCGGTGGCACCGGGCTGGGACTGGCGATCTCGCGCCGGATGGCGATGCTGCTGGGTGGCGACATCAGTGTCCGCAGCGAGAGCGGCCGCGGCAGCTGCTTCTGTCTGCTGCTGCCGGAGATCCCGCCAGTTCAGTCACATGACCATGTCGCACCCGCGCCCATGCAGGCGCCGGCCCCTGCGCTGGCGCGAACGGGCTCGCCGCACCTGCTGCCGGATGCCATCGCAGACGACCGCGGCTCGCTGCAGCCGGGCCAGACCAGCATTCTGGTGATCGAGGACGACGCCGCCTTCGCGCGTATCCTGATCGACATGATCCACCGCAAGGGCTACCGCGCGCTGGCCGCCGGCAACGGCGAGTCAGGGCTGCAGCTGGCGCGCGAGCATCGGCCCACCGGCATTCTGCTCGACGTGATGCTGCCGGCGATGGACGGCTGGACCGTGATGGACCAGCTCAAGGCCGACCCCGTCACGCGCACGATCCCCGTACATTTCATCTCCGCCACCGACGATGCCTCGCGCGGGCTGGAGCTGGGTGCGGTGGGCTTTCTCACCAAGCCGGTCAGCCGCGAGTCGATTGCCGCCGCCTTCGAGCGCCTGCTGCACTTTTCCGAGGGCCAGCCGCGGCGATTGCTGATCGTCGACGACGAGGCGGATTCGCGCACCGCCGTACGCACCATGCTGCGCGCCGATGGCGTGCTGATCGACGAGGCCGACTCGGCCGAACAGGCGCTGGAGCTGGCCGCGCAGACGCACTACGACTGCATCGTGCTGGATCTGGGGCTGCCCGGCATGTCCGGCATGGACCTGCTCGAACATCTGGCCACGGCGCCCGGCGGTGCGCCGCCGGTGGTGGTGTACTCGGGTCGCGACCTGAGCCGTGAGGAAAACCTGCGGCTGCGCCAGTACACCGACTCGATCGTGGTCAAGGGTGCGCGTTCGCCGGAGCGGCTGCTGGACGAAGTCAGCCTGTTCCTGCACAGCATCCGGCACGCGCCGCGCCGTGTCGAAGCGGGTGCCGCCGCGTCGGCCGGTGAGCTG
Organism: Pseudomonadota bacterium; assembly: GCA_021798675.1. The sequence continues at coordinate 2,542 of JAJZGE010000500.1, forward strand.
AGCGGCCAGCGCGTGCTGCTGGTGGACGACGACATGCGCAACCTGTTCGCGCTGTCGCGCGTGCTGCGCGGCTGGGGCCTGCAAGTAAGCATGGCGCAGGACGGCCAGAAAGCGCTCAAGGCACTCGCCGATGATGCCGTGCCGGGTGTGGTGCTGATGGACATCATGATGCCGGTGATGGACGGCTACGAGACGATCCGCGCAATCCGTGCGCAGCCGCAGTTCGCCACGCTGCCGATCATCGCGCTGACTGCCAAGGCGATGCGCGGCGACCGCGAGCTGTGCCTGGAGGCCGGCGCCAGCGACTATCTGTCCAAGCCGATCGACATCGACAAGCTGGCGTCGATGCTGCGCGTGTGGCTGCAGCCT
>JAJZGE010000501.1 GCA_021798675.1 Pseudomonadota bacterium
CGGGCCAGTTCCAGGCGCTCGAAGCCATAACGGGCCAGCAGCCGGGCCGCGGCCGCGGCGATGCCCTCGCCCTGGCGCGACTGGCGTACCCAGTAGCCGAGGTTGGCACTGCGGTGCTGCGGGTCCAACTGGTTGAGGCCCACCCCGCCCAGCAGTCGCCCGTCGGCATGGTCGAGGACGGGCAGGGCGTACTGCTCGCCGCGTGCCAGGCTTTCCCTGCAGTGGGCGATCCAGGCCTGCGCATCCGCCAGGTCGTAGCCGGCGTGGCACCAGGGCAGCCAGCGCCCCACGCTGGCCAGCGATTCGCGTGCGGCTTCCCGCAGCGGTTCCGCATCCCGGGCCTGCCAGGGACGCAGTTGCAGTCGGCCATCGGTGAGCTGCAGTTGCGCGTCGAGGTCGGCGGTGGGCACGGGCATGCACGGTTCCGTTTGTGTGTGCGTGGGCCAGCCACGATAATGCCGGGCTTTGCAGGCAGTCACGATCATGAGCGCACGCATCCTCGACGGCAAACGCATCGCACAGGAATTGCTGGAGCGCATCGGCAGGCGCGTTGCCGAACGCAAGGCGCAGGGTCTGCCGGCGCCGGGCCTGGCGGTGGTGCTGGTGGGCGACGACGCGGCCTCGTCGGTGTACGTGCGCAACAAGCGCAAGGCCTGCCACCAGGTAGGCTTCCGTTCCTTCGACTACGACCTGCCCTCGGCCACCACGCAGGCCGAGCTGTTCGCCCTGATCGATCGCCTCAATGCCGATCCGGCGGTGCACGGCATCCTGGTGCAGTCGCCGGTGCCCGGGCACATCGACGAGGACGCGCTGGTCGACCGTATTGATCCGCTGAAGGACGTGGACGGCTTCCAGGCCATCAACGTGGGCCGGCTGGCGCTGCGCCGATTCGGCCTGCGCCCGTGCACGCCCAAGGGCGTGATGACCCTGCTTGGCCACACCGACCGCCCGGTGCGCGGCCAGCATGCGGTGGTGGTGGGCGTCTCCAACCACGTCGGCCGGCCGCTCGCGCTGGAGCTGTTGATCGCCGGCTGCACCACCACTTGTTGCCACAAGTTCACCCGCGACCTGGAAAGCCACGTGCGGCAAGCCGATATCGTGATCGTCGCCGTGGGCCGGCCGGGGCTGGTGAAGGGCGAATGGATCAAGCCCGGCGCGGTGGTGGTCGATGTCGGCATCAACCGCCTCGACGACGGCCGGCTGGTGGGCGACGTGGAGTTCGATCCGGCCGCCGAGCGTGCCAGCTGGATCACGCCGGTGCCCGGCGGCGTGGGTCCGATGACCGTGGCCACGCTGATGGAGAACACGCTGGAAGCGGCCGAGGCGCGCGACGCGCGCTGAGTCATTCAGCCATTGCGCTGGCAGCATGCTGCGGTGCCGCGTATAATCCTCTCTTTGCCGCGGGGCTTACCATGCGCATACTCGCCGAGGCGCTAACCTACGACGACGTCTACCTCGTTCCGGGCCATTCCACCGTGCTGCCGCGCGACGTGGACACCTCCACCCGGTTCACCCGCAACCTGCGCCTCAACATCCCCATCGTTTCCGCGGCGATGGACACCGTGACCGAAGCGCGCCTCGCCATCACCATGGCGCAGCAGGGCGGCATCGGCATCATCCACAAGAACATGACGCTCGAGCAGCAGGCCGCCGAAGTGCGGCTGGTGAAGAAGTTCGAGGCGGGCGTGATCCGCAACCCCTTCAGCGTGAGCCCGGAGACTTCGATCCGCGAAGTGCTCAAGCTGACCCGCGCGCACAGCATCTCCGGCGTGCCGGTAGTGGAGGGCGGCAAGCTGGTCGGTATCGTCACCAGCCGCGACATGCGCTTCGAGCGCAAGCCGGAAGACCCGGTGCGCAACATCATGACCCGGCAGGAACGCCTGGTGACGGTGAAGGAAGGCGCCAGCCAGGACGAGGTGCTGCAGCTGCTGCACAAGCACCGCATCGAGAAGGTGCTGGTGGTCAACGACGACTTCGAGTTGCGCGGCCTGATCACCGTGAAGGACATCCAGAAAGCGCGCGACAACCCCAACTCGGTGAAAGACCGCAACGAGGCGTTGCTGGTCGGCGCCGCCGTGGGCGTGGGAGGGGACACCGAGCGCCGCGTGGAAGCGCTGGTCGAGGCCGGCGTGGACGTGCTGGTGGTGGACACCGCGCACGGCCATTCGCAGGGCGTGATCGACCGCGTGGCCTGGGTGAAGAAGCACTACCCGCAGGTACAGGTGGTGGCCGGCAACATCGTCACCGGCGACGCCGCGCTGATGCTGCGCGATGCCGGCGCCGACGCGGTGAAGGTCGGCGTGGGCCCCGGCTCGATCTGCACCACCCGAGTGGTGGCCGGCGTGGGCGTACCGCAGATCACCGCGATCGACCTGGTGGCCACGGCACTGAAGGATTCCATCCCGCTGATCGCCGACGGCGGCATCCGCTATTCCGGCGACATCCCGAAGGCGCTGGCCGCCGGCGCGAGTTCGGTGATGCTCGGCTCGATGTTCGCCGGCACCGAGGAGTCGCCGGGCGAGGTGGAGCTGTTCCAGGGCCGTTCCTACAAGAGCTACCGCGGCATGGGCTCGATCGGCGCGATGCAGCTTGGCTCCAAGGACCGCTACTTCCAGGACAACGAAGCCGACGCCGACAAGCTGGTGCCCGAAGGCATCGAAGGCCGCGTGCCGTACCGTGGTTCGCTGCGCAACATCATCCACCAGCTGATCGGCGGCCTGCGCGCCTCGATGGGCTACCTCGGCGCGGCCACCATCGACGACGTGCGCAACAAGGCGCAGTTCGTCAAGGTGACCTCGGCCGGCGTGACCGAGGCGCATCCGCACGACATCCAGATCACCAAGGAAGCGCCGAACTACCGGCTGAATTCCTGAGGCGGGTCGGGCGGGGGCATTCCCT
>JAJZGE010000502.1 GCA_021798675.1 Pseudomonadota bacterium
GCGCAAGTTCGTCAAGGCCCAGAAGTCGGGCCAGTTCACCGCGCACGACTATGTCGGTCAGCTGGTCGAGGCGAAGCAGGCCGGAGTGATCTCGGCGGCCGAGTTCGAGCTGCTCAAGCGCGTGCGCGAGCGCGTGTTCGAATTCATCTCGGTGGACGACTTCGACCCGGCCGAGCTGCGCGCCGCCGTGATCCGCGGCGAGCAGCCGGCCAAGCTGGCTTCGGCGGCCTAGCCGGTCAGCCGGGCCGGTCGGCCAGCAGGCAGCCGTTCTTGCCGTGCCGCTTGACCTCGTACATGGCGCGGTCGGCGGCCAGTTTGAGCTGCTCATCGGCATCGGCCCGGTCGCTCGGGACATACGGCGCAATGCCGATGCTGGCGCCGATGCGCACCTCGATCGCTTGGCCGCCGACGTTCAGCGCATAGGGTTCGCCAAGCGACGCACACAGCTTACGGCACAGCTGCAGCGCCAGCTGCGGGTCCTCAATGTCCTCCAGGATCAGCGCGAACTCGTCGCCGCCCAGCCGCGCCACCGTGTCGTTGGCGCGCACCTGCGCCGTGAGGCGCGCGGCGATCTGCTGCAACAGCGCATCACCCGCAGCGTGGCCATGCGTGTCGTTGACGCTCTTGAAACCGTCGATGTCGAGGCAGGCCAGCGCAAAGCCGCCGTGATGGCGGTTGGCACGCTGGATCGCGCGTTGCAGGCGGTCGCGCGCCAGCACGCGGTTGGGCAGGCCGGTGAGCAGGTCGTGGCTGGCCTGGTGGCGCACCAGCGCTTCCACCCGCTGGCGCTCGGCGATCTCGACGACCAGCTGCTGGTTGCGCTCGGACAGCTCGGTCAGCGCCTGCTGCAGTTCGGCACGTGCCGTATACAGCTCCAGAAACACATGCACCTTCGACTGCAGGATCACGTCGTTGATCGGTTTGGCGATGTAGTCCACCGCGCCGGAGCGGTAACCCTTGAGCTTGTTGAGGTCGTCGGCGTAGGCGGCGGTGACGAAGATGATCGGCGTGTCGCGCAGGTGCTCGGTCTCGCCCAGCAGCGCGGCCACCTCGAAGCCGTCCATGTCGGGCATATTGACGTCAAGCAGGATCAGTGCGAAGCGATGGTCCAGGCACAGCGCCAGCGCCTCGTTGCCGCTGCTCGCCTCGAGGATCTGCGCGCCGCTGTGCGCGAGCAGGCGGCGCATCGCCACCAGGTTGGCGGTGGTGTCGTCGACGACCAGGATTTTCGGCAGCATCAGGTTCATGGCAGGCAAAGTCGGTTGAGCAGCGGCGCGATCTGCTCCAGCGGCAGGCAGTGATCGGCGCCGGCGGTGTCCAGCGCCGCTTGCGGCATCGCGGCGGCCTCGGCGCTGGCGGGTGTCTGCACCACGGCGATCCCGCCGCGAGTGCGGATCTGCGCCAGTCCATCGGCACCGTCCCGGCTGGCGCCGGTCAGGATCACCCCGATCGCCGCGGCCCGGTAGACCTCGGCCACCGAATCGAACATCACGTCGATCGAGGGTCGCGAAAAGCCTACCTGCCGGTCCACCGACAGTGCAAAGTGCCGATCGCTTTCCAGCAGCAGATGGTAGCCGCCCGGCGCCAGCTGCACGGTGCCGCCGCGGGCCGGCCAGCGCTCCTGCGCCTCGACCACTGGCAGCGCGCAGTGGCGCGCGAGCAGCCCGCACAGCGTGTCCACGCTGCCACCTGTGTGCGAGCACACCATCACGGTCTGCGGCAGGCCGGGATCGAGCCCGCCCAGCAGCACCCGCAGCGCGTTGAAGCCGCCGCTGGAGCAGCCGATGGCGATCACCTCAGGCCGCGTCATGGCGCGCATCCGCCCTGTCTGGGGCGTGTCGCCGGTACAGCCGCAGGCGGGCATCGAGCACACTGAAGTCAGCCGCCACCGGTGCGAAATCCAGCGTCTCGCGCAGGCCCAGACAAAGGTAGCCGCCGCGCACCAGGCTGTCGCGGAACAGCGTCAGCGCGCGGTTCTGCAGCGGGTTGGAAAAATAGATCAGCACGTTGCGGCAGAGCACCAGATGGGTTTCGCAAAACACCTCGTCGGAGACCAGGTTGTGGCTGGCGAAGCTGATGTTGCGCGCCAGCCGCTCGTGCAGCTTGAGGTAGTCGTAGCGGGCACTGTAGTAGCTGGCCAGCGACTGGTTGCCGCCGGCTTCCAGGTAATTGCGCGACCAAAGCTGTGCATCGCGCAGCGAGTAGATGCCCTCGCGCGCCCGTTGCAGTGCCTCCGGGTTGAAGTCGGTGGCGAAGATGTGGCTGCGCTGGTACAGCCCGGCCTCTTCCAGCAGGATCGCCAGCGAGTACGCCTCCTGCCCGTGCGCGCAGCCGGCCTGCCAGATGTTGATCTGCGGATACGAGGCCAGCATCGGCAGCACCTGCTCGCGCAGGGCGCGAAACACCGCCGGATCGCGGAACATCTCCGACACCGGCACCGACAGGCCCTGCACCACCTGGCTCACGAAATCCGCCTCGTGCAGCAACCGTGCGGTGAGCGCGCTGATACTGCCGCAGCGATAGTCATGCACCAGCTGCCGCACGCGCCGGGTCAGCGAGGCCGGCGCGTACTGGCTGAAATCGTGGCCGTGCCGGCGGCGCAGCGCCTGCACGAACAAGTCCAGCTCGATCTGCTCCAGTTCGAGGTCCACGGGTGCTGCAGGCAACGTGTTCAAGGCTGCAGCCACACGCGCAGCATCGACGCCAGCTTGTCGATGTCGATCGGCTTGGACAGATAGTCGCTGGCGCCAGCCTCCAAGCACAGCTCGCGGTCGCCGCGCATCGCCTTGGCAGTCAGCGCGATGATCGGCAGCGTGGCGAACTGCGGCTGCGCGCGGATCGCGCGGATCGTCTCGTACCCGTCCATCACCGGCATCATGATGTCCATCAGCACC
>JAJZGE010000503.1 GCA_021798675.1 Pseudomonadota bacterium
ATCAGCTGGCGTCTGCCGCATGACTGCGCCTGCCGCCAACGCGTTCTTCGCCACCTGCCCGAAGGGGCTGGAATACCTGCTGCGCGACGAGCTCATCGCGATGGGCGCCAGCGACGTGCGCGAGACGCTGGCCGGCGCGCACTTTTCCGGCACGCTGGAAACCGCGTACCGCGCCTGCCTGTGGTCGCGCCTGGCCAGCCGCATCCTGCTGCCGCTGGCCGAGTTCGATGCGCCCGACGATGACGCGCTGTACCGCGGCGTGCAGGCGATCGACTGGAGCGCTCACCTGGCCGCGCACGCCACCTTCGCGGTGGACGCCGGCACCGCGTTGAGCAAACTCACCCACAGCCAGTTCATCGGCCTGCGCGTGAAGGACGCGGTGGTCGACCAGTTCCGCCAGCGCGACGGCAACCGCCCCGGCATCGACACCGACGAACCGGACATCCGTATCAATGTGCGCGTGCGTCGCGACCGCGCCACGATCTCGCTGGACCTGGCCGGCTCGCCGCTGCACCGGCGCGGCTGGCGCGAAGTGCAGGGCGAGGCGCCACTGAAGGAAAACCTCGCCGCCGCGATGCTGCTGCGCGCGCAGTGGCCGCAGGTGTATGCCGGTGGCGGCGTGCTGCTCGACCCGATGTGCGGCTCCGGCACCCTGCTCATCGAAGGCGCGTTGATGGCGGCCGACGCGGCGCCCGGACTGCGCCGCGAATATTTCGGTTTCCTCGGCTGGCAGCAGCATGACATCGCCCTGTGGCGTGGCCTGCTGGACGAGGCCAACCAGCGTGCCGAGGTCGGCCTGCGCGCGTTGCGCAGCGGCTTCTTCGGCAGCGACGCCGATCCACGCATGGTGCAGACGGCCAAACGCAACGCGCAGCAGGCCGGGGTGGCCGGCTTCTTCACGCTGGACAAGCAGGACGTGGCGCACGCCGCGCCGCCGCCCGGCGTGACGCACGGTCTGCTCATCACCAACCCGCCGTACGGCGAGCGGCTGGGCGAGCGCGCCGAGATGCCGCAGCTGTACCGGGCGCTGGGCGACGCGCTGCGCGCCCGCTTCACTGGCTGGCGCGCCGCCGTGCTGGCCGGCGACGTGGAGTTGGGCCGGGCCATGCAGCTGCACGCGGACAAGCGCTACGTGCTGTACAACGGCGCGCTGGAAACCGTGCTGCTGACGTTCGACCTGAAGCCGCGCGACGAGGCGCCGCGCGTGCCGAAGCCGCTGTCGGCCGGCGCGCAGATGCTGAAGAACCGGCTGGAGAAAAACCTCCGGCACCTGCGCAAACGACTCACCCGTGAAGGCATCCACTGCTGGCGCGCCTACGACCAGGACCTCCCCGAATACGCCGCTGCGATCGACGTCTACGGCGATACGCGCGGTGACGATCATCTGCACATCCAGGAATACCGCGCGCCGGCCGACGTGCCGGCCGACATCGCGCGGCTGCGTCTGCGCGAAATCGCGCGCGTCGCCGGAGAGGTGCTCGGCGTGCCGCGCGAGCGCATCGCGCTGAAGACCCGCGAACGCGGCAAGGGCGGTTCCAAATACGGCCAGATGGATCAGCGCGGCGAGTTCATCGAGGTGGAGGAGGATGGCCTCAAGCTGCTGGTCAACCTCACCGACTACCTCGACACCGGCCTGTTCATCGATCACCGGCTGGTGCGCGCGAAGCTGCGCGAGCTGGCGCACGGCAAGTGCTTCCTCAACCTGTTTGCCTATACCGCCACCGCCAGCGTGCATGCCGCCGCCGGCGGCGCGCTGGAGACCACCAGCGTGGATCTGTCGGCGACGTATCTGGAGTGGGCCTCGCGCAACCTCGCACTGAACGGTTTCAGCGGTTCCAGCCACCGGCTGATGCAGCTCGATGCGCTGGAGTTCCTGCAACACGATCGCGAGCGCTACGGGCTGATCTTCGTCGACCCGCCGACCTTCTCCAACTCCAAACGCGCCGAGGACTTCGACGTGCAGCGCGATCACGTCAAGCTGCTGCTGGCCTGCGACGAGCGGCTGACGCGCGACGGCGTGATCGTGTTCTCCAACAACTTCCGCCGCTTCAAGCTGGATCGCGAGGCACTGGCCGAGCGCTTCGTGATCGAGGACTGGAGCGCGCCAAGCATCCCGTTCGACTTCGTTCGCCGCGCCGATATCCACGGCTGCTGGCTGTTGCGAAGGCGCCCGGCTGACGCCGCGCCAAACCCGTGGGACAGCGCCCGCATCAAGAAATAAACCCTTCAGTTCACATTAAGCGCCGCAGGCCGAGCATCAGTCCCGTATCAACGGAGAGGTGTCATGACCAAGCGATTCGGCAGTGCAACCAAACTGGCAGCAATGAGTCTGGCCGTGGCAGCGGCGGTGGCGATGCCGCTCAGCGCATCGGCCGACGGCTGGGGTCGCGGCCACCACGGTGATTTCCATGGCGGGTACCACGAGGGTTATCGCGGCGGCTACGGGCATGACCACGACGGCGGCCACTGGGAAGGCGGCCGCTGGATTGCCGGCGCGCTGGTTGCCGGTGCGGTGGTCGGACTGGTCAGCGACGCGCTGCGTCCGGCGCCGGAATATTATGGCCCGCCGGTGGTCTACAGCCAGCCGCGCACCGTGTATTACGAGGATGCACCGATCGTGCGCCGTCGCGTGGTGACGCGCGAGGTGATCTACAACGATCCGTACCGGACCCGCTACTACGGCGACGGCGATGATGAGGACGACGGCGATTGATCTCGCCCGGCGCTTCAACCGATGACCAGAGCCCGGCCTGCGCCGGGCTCTTTCGTGTGCGCCCGGCAGGGCGCACCTGCTTGGAGGTGAAAGTCCTCTACCCACCCGGCAAGGGGAAGGGTTAGCGGAAGGCAAGGGCGTTTCGGGTGACCGGGCGTCTGGAGGAAGCCGGAAGCA
>JAJZGE010000504.1 GCA_021798675.1 Pseudomonadota bacterium
GCTCTGCGGCGGCGCGGAGGAACTTTCCGGCCCGGGCGCCGCGGTGTTCGACACGCTGTTTGCCACCAGCACGCGCAACGACGAACCGCAGCTCACGCCGCGCCCGTTCGACGCGAAGCGCGACGGTCTCGTCGTCGGCGAAGGCGCCAGCACCCTGGTGCTCGAGGAGTACGAACACGCCAGGGCACGCGGCGCGACGATGTATGCCGAGGTGGTCGGCTTCGGCTGCAATTCCGACGGCGCCCACATCACCCAGCCTACCGCCGGGACGATGGCGGTGGCGATGCGGCTCGCGCTGGAAGACGCCGGCTTGCCGGCCGGCGCCATCGGCTACGTCAGCGCCCACGGTACCGCCACCGACCGCGGCGACGTCGCGGAAAGCCATGCCACCGCCGAAGTGCTGGGCGCGCGCGTGCCGGTCAGCGCGATGAAGAGCTACGTGGGCCATACGCTGGGCGCCTGCGGCGCGCTGGAATCGTGGTGGGCGATCGCCATGATGCGCGCGGGCTGGTTCGCACCCACGCTCAACCTCGACGAGCGCGCGAGCGACTGCGCCGAGCTGGACTACCTCACCGGCGATGGCCGCGCCATCGCCACCGACGTGGTGATGAACAACAACTTCGCGTTCGGCGGCATCAATACCTCGCTGATCTTCAAGGCGGTTGCCTGATGCGGCTGCGTGACGCCAACGGCCTGCCGCGCGTGGTGGTCACAGGTCTCGGCGCGGTGAGCTGCGTTGGCACCGACGCCTGCGCGCTGCTCGACGCGCTGCGCGTACGCCGCCACGGCCTGCGCCACATGGATGCCTTCGCCACGCTCGGCATGCGCAGCCAGGTCGGCGGACCGGTGGACATCGACCGGTTGCAGCCGGAACCGCCGCGCAAGCTGCGCCGCTTTCTGCCCGCGCCGGCGCGCTATGCGTGGCATGCCGCGAACGAGGCACTCGCGCAGGCTGGCCTGCCGCCCGAACGGCTCGCCGCCGCCGATTGCGGACTGGTGCTGGGCGGGGGGGCTGCGCTCAGCGAGCATGAGGAAGCACTGGACAACCATCGCACCCGCGGCATCGCCAAGGTGTCGCCTTTCACCGTGCCGCGCGGCATGAGCAGCGCGCTGTCCGCCTGCCTCGCCCAGGCCTACGGCATCGGCGGTGCCAGCTACACCGTCAGCTCGGCCTGCACCAGCGGTGCGCATGCGATCGGCCACGCGATGGAACTGATCCAGCTCGGCCGCCAGCACGTCATGCTTGCCGGCGGCGCCGAGGAACTGCACCCCAGTACCGCGATGTGGTTCGACGCCATGGGCGCGTTGTCGCCACAGGCCGATCCGGCACGGGCCTCGCGCCCGTTCCACCGCGAGCGCGACGGCTTCGCGCTGGCTGCCGGCGCCGGCGTGCTGGTGCTGGAATCGCTGGAACACGCGCAGGCACGCGGTGCGCGCGTGCTGGCGGAACTCGCCGGCTACGGTTGCGCCACCGACGCGGCCAGCATGGTCGGCCCCGGCGCCGCAGGCATCGCGCGCGCGCTCGGCCAGGCGCTGGATCGCGCCGGCACCCTGCCCGGCTACGTCAACGCGCACGCCTGCGGCACACCGGGCGACCTTGCCGAATGGCAGGCTATCCGCGCCGTGTTCGCCGGGCGCGGCGCGCCGTTGCCGCCGGTGTCCTCGGTCAAGGGCCTGCTCGGCCATGCGCCCGGCGCGGCCGGCGCGCTGGACGCCATCGCCTGCCTGCTGATGCTACAGCACGACTTCCTTGCCGCCGGCGCGCCGCTGGACGAGGTCGATCCGGATTTCGCCGACGCGCCGCTGTTGACGGCGAACTGCGAACAACGCATCGATGCCGCGCTGAGCAGCAGCTACGGCTTCGGCGGGAGCTGCGCCGCGCTGCTGTTCCGTCGCTTCGACGAGGCCACCGCATGACCGCGTTCCGCCTCGAGGACTGGCGCGCCTGGGCGCCGGGATTGGAAAGCGCCAACGACTGGCGCGCCTGGGCGCAGTCGCCGCGCGCCGTGCCCGACGACGCGCAAACTCAACCGTCCTGCGCCTTCCTGCCCGCGCTGCAACGCCGTCGCCTCAGCCGGCTGGCACGGATGACACTGGAGACGGCGTGGCCGCTGTGCGGCGACGACGAGCAGCTGCCCTTCGTGTTCGGCTCGCACCACGGCGAAACGCCACAGACGCTGGCGCTGCTCTCCGACATCGTCGACGGCCAACCGCTGTCGCCGACCCGCTTCGGCCTGTCGGTGCACAACGCCATCGCGGGGCAGTGGTCGATCCTGCGCGGCCAGCGCGGCGAGTCCTCGGCCATCGCCGGCGAAGCCGACGCCTTCGAGCATGCCGTGCTGGAAGGCCTGTTGCAGCTGGCGGCAGGCGCACCATCAGTGCTGGTGGTGATGGCCGAAGAGCTGCCGCCGCCGGCCTACGCACCATGGATCGCGGACGTACCGTTCTCCTATGCTGTGGCGCTACGACTGGGGAGGACCGACACGACCATGGACGCATCGGCCCACGGCGACTGGCAGCTCCGACTCGAGCGCGCCGAGGGCGACGCCCCCTGCGCGCGGCCGCATGCACTGGATTTCCTGCGCGCCCTACTCGCACGGGATTCCTCCCTCCAACACACCTGGAAGGCACGCCGATGGAACTGGCGACGTATCCGCTGAGCCCACGCCGCGACTTCTGGGCCTGGCGACTGGTGGCCACCGGCGCCAGTTTCGTGCTGTTCGGGCTGGGCGGTCTGCTGTTGCGCGTGTTGATCCTGCCGCTGCTGCGTTGCCTGCCCGGCACGGCGCCCGACCGACGCCGCCGCGCCCGCGCCGCGATCAGCAAGGCGTTCTGGCTGCACGTGCAGTTCATGTACCGCACCCGCACTCTGGATTTCGTGATCGAAGG
>JAJZGE010000505.1 GCA_021798675.1 Pseudomonadota bacterium
AATCGCCGTGGCGGTGCGACGCGGCTAGTGCGTGCACGGCAACACGCGATCGGCGTTGGTGCCCAGCACCACACGCGAAATCGCCAGTCGCGTGCCCTTGCCGGCATCGACTACGAACGGGGCGACGATGTGGTGCATGTCGGCCCCGGCGGCGCGCAGGCACTTGAGCGGCACGCCGACACGCTGCCAGCCGGAAGGCACGGCTGCACGCGGTAGTTCGACGCGACCGCGGCAGTCATGGCCGCAGCGCATGCCGATCCACGCCGGCTGCGCGCCTTGCGCGTCGATGCGCATCGTCGTCACCAGCATCACATCGCCATTGGTCTGGCGATCGAGGTCGAGCGGGCTGGTGGCGACCAGCGAGAAGGACGCGGCGCCGCCCGACCAGTCGAGTCGGCGCGCGTCTTCCTGCGCCTTGTAGTCGAGCGCGGTCATGTGCAGGCTGCCGTCGGCCGTGGCGGCAGGTGTCGCGATGGGTTCGACTGCCTTGCCGTCCGCGCCGGTGAGCGCGATCGCGTAGCCGTGGGTGGCCTTGCCCTTCTCGAGGTAGTCGTCCACCAGCACTTCGTTGCCGCTCACGCCGGATTGCTCCGGCAGCTTCGGCAGGTTCACGTGGTCCGCATAGCTGAGTCCATAGCCCAGCGGAAACTGCGGTTTGCCGCGGCCGACGACGGCGCTGCGCGGCCAAGCGAAGGCAAGTTTGCCGCGGAAGTCGTAATCGATCCGCCCGTCGGGCTTGCGCAGCAGTACGTCGGCCACGCCGCCGCCCTCGCTGCCCGGCAGCCAGGCGACGACGAACGCGTTGGCGGCATTGATCTCGCGGTTCACCCAGAGCGGCCGGCCGCAGAGGAACACCGCCACCACCGGGATGCCTTGCGCGCGCAGGCGGCGAATCAGGTCGAGGTCGTGGTCGTCGCCCGGGCGGAATCGCAGGTTGGGGATGTCGCCCTGGAACTCCGCGTACGGCGTTTCGCCGAACACCACCACGGCGACGTCCGGCTTGCGCGTGTAGTGGCCGTCCGGCGCGATCTCCGCCTTGCCGCCTGCGGCCCTGACCTGCTCGGCGATGCCGGCGCCGATCGACTGCGCGCCGGGGAAGTCGGCGTTGCTGAGGCCGGTACCCTGCCAGGTCAGCGTCCAGCCACCGCTTTGCTGCGAGATGTTGTCGGCACCTTCGCCGGCGACCAGGATGCGCTGGTGCGGATCGAGCGGCAGCAGGTTGCCGTCGTTTTTCAGCAGCACCAGCGACTCGCGCACAGCACGGCGTGCCAGCGCGCGATGTGCCGCGCTGCCGACGATGCGCTCGGACTCGCGCGCCAGCGGCTGCGTGGACGGTGCGCCGGCGGCGAACAGGCCCATGCGGAACTTCACGCGCAGGATGCGCGCCACCGCATCGTCGACGCGTGCCATCGGGATCGCGCCCGACTTCACCTCGGCCAGGGTGTGCTCGTAGAGGCCGCGCCAACTGTCCGGCGCCATCAGCATGTCGGCGCCGTTGTCGTAGGCGGCAGGGCAATCCTGGTTGGTGCAGCCCGGAATCTGGCCTTGCGCGTTCCAGTCGCCGACGACGAAGCCCTGGAAATCCATCCGTCGCTTCAGCACGTCGGTGAGCAGGCCGCGGTTGGCGAGCATCTTCACGCCGTTCCAGCTCGAGAACGAGGCCATCACGGTCTGCACGCCGGCATCGATGGCGGGCGGGTAGCCGGCGGAGTGGATGGCGATCAGCGTGTATTCGTCGATCTCGGCGTCGCCCTGGTCCTTGCCGTCCTTGGTGCCGCCGTCGGCCAGGAAGTGCTTTGCGCTGGCGATCACGTGCGCGTCGTCGAGAAAGCTGGCGGTGCCGGGTGTGCCCTGCAGGCCTTCCACCATCGGACCGGCGTAGCTGGCCACCACGCGCGGGTCCTGCGAATAGCCTTCGTAGGCGCGGCCCCAGCGCGGGTCCTGCGGTACGGCCAGCGTAGGCGCGAAGCTCCAGTTGAAGCCGGTGGCGCGCACCTCGGCTGCGGTGGCCGCGCCGATGGCGCGCATCAATGCCGGATCGTGCGCGTTGCCCAGCGCCGAGTTCTGCGGGAACAGCGTGGCGCCGATGGTGCCGTTGTCGCCGTGCACGGCGTCGATGCCGAACAACGGCGGGATCGCCACGTGGCCGCCCGAGGTGTCCATGGCCGCGTGGTAGAACGCGTCGGTCAGGGCCTTCCACTGCGCCACCGTGGCGAAGCGACCGCCGCCGGGCTTGGAGTTGCCGCCGGCGAGGATGGAGCCGAGATGGTACTTGCGCATCTGCGCCGGCGTGATGCTGCCGATATCGGCCTGGATCAGCTGGCCCACCTTGTCCTGCACCGACATCTTCGCCATCAGCGCCTGCACGCGCCGCTCGAGCGCCGCGTCCGCCGGCAACGGCCAATGCGCCTTCGGCCACAGCGCGGGATGCACGGCGGCGGCGTTGCCGGCCAGCGCCATGCCGGCGGAGGTGCACGTCAGCAGCGCGGCGAGCAGGATTCGGGTCGATGGCAGGTGTCGGACGGGCATGCACGCGCTCCTCTGGGCGGCTATCGGGCCGCAGGCGAGGCGGTACTGTCCGGCAAAAATGACAGCGCTGTCAAATGCTGGGAAATCCGCTTGGGCAGGCCGCGGTCAGTCCGGGCCCGCCGCGGCGCGCTCTGCGAAGACGGATAGTGCGCAAGCCGTCTGTTGACGCGCGGCTTGCGCGTCGCGCGATCAAGCCGGCGCGGCGGCGGTGGACTCGCGCAGCTGCAGTTCGTAGGGGATCTGCACGAGCCGGCCGGTGCCGCGCCCGCGCAACTGCTCCAGCAACTGCTGCGCGGCGAGCCGGCCCATTTCGCGGCTGGGTTGTCGTACGGTGGTCAGGGTCGGCCATAGCTGGGACG
>JAJZGE010000506.1 GCA_021798675.1 Pseudomonadota bacterium
GCAGCGCGCGCCACAACTGCGCCTGCCAGCGTTGCGTGGGGGGCAGTGGCAGCGTCCTCCCCAGCGGGTCGCGCAACACGTCGCGGCCGTGGGCCCAGTCCTCCAGCCAGTCGGCGCGATAGACCTGGTACGCGTCGAACAGGTCGGCAACCTGCTGCGCCAGCTGGAACAGCCGCGCCGGATCGACGTGGCCTTCGCCGAGGAAATGCCGCAGCGGCGCGAACGCCTCCTCGCCCAGCTGCGCGGGCAGCAGGCGCATCAGGCGCCAGGCGAGGCGCGACTTGTCGAACGGCGAATCCGCCGGCACCGCCTCGCGGCCCAGCACGGCGCGGTAGGCGCGCCACAGGAAGCGGCCGGGCAGTTGCATGTCCACCGCCGCGCTGATGCCCATGCCACCCGCCTCGTGCGGACGTGCCAGCGCCAGCTTCAGCCACTGCGCGATGCCGTTGCTCTGCACCAGCATCAGCTCGTCTTCCAGCGGCGCCAGCGGCGTGCGCGCCAGCCAGGCCACCAGCAGGTCGCGCAGGTCTTCCAGGCGGTTGCCATGCACGACCATCAGGCCGGGCTGGAGGTCTTCCGTGAGGGGCGAGGGCGAAGGCATCCGTGAATTCTGCCTAGCTTTCGTCTCGGCGTCTGCGACGGGTCGATGGACAGCGCCGCAAGGCGCGGAAGAAACGAAACGGCCCGGAGCTGTCCGGGCCGCTTCCTTGAACAGCGCGGTCGGGATCGACCGCAGAACCCCGTCTTCAGTCGCTCACCCACACGCCCACATGGAAGTGCCAGCCGTCGTCGCGACGTACCCAGTGCGGATGCACGTAGTGGTAACCGGGGCGCGCTTCCCGCCAGTGGCCGGGCACGGCCACGTAGCGGTGGCCGTTCCAGCGCCAGTAGCCGCGCACCCAGATGAAGCCCGGGCGCCGCGGCGGCATCACTTCCACGAAGCGCGGCGGCGGCGGTTGCGGGGCGATCACTTCCACCACCTGCGGAGCCGGGCGCTCCACGATCACTTCGCGCTGCACCGGGTGCGGCCGGTAGACCGGGCGCTCCTCGACGCAGCCCGACGCCACCGCGGCGACGGCGGCAACGATCAACAGACCTGCAAGACGTGACGACATGGGTTTCCTCGTTGGTTTGGGTGGAGCAAGGCCCGACGGCGTTGCCGCACCGTCGGGCCGGAAGATATGCCGGCGGCGGGAGGCTGCACGGCAGCACGCCCGTGGTGGCGTGTTGGGCGATCAACGCCCCCAGTAGCCGGCGCTGAAATGCCAGTGGCCGTGCGGCCCCTCGCGCCAGCGCGGCGGCATGTAGCGGTAGCCCGGACGCACGCGCATCCAGCGGCCGCGCACCCACACGTGGCGATGCAGGCGCGGGCTCCAGGCCCAGTAACCGCGGGCCCAGACGTAGCCGTGCCGCGGTGGCGGCACCCGCTCGAAACGCGGCGCCGGCGGCGGCACGCCGATGCCCACGCCCACGCCGACCGACACCTGCGGCGCCGCCTGCGCGGCCGGCGTGGCGACGAAACCGGCGCAGGCCAGCGCCAGGCCGGCAGACAGCGCCAGGATGGAAGACTTGCGGCTCATCGTGCTCTCCTTAGGTCGCCGCGGAAGGCGGCTGCGTTACGGAAAACGCCGCTTGGCCGGGACGTGTTGACGCCGGTCGCCCGGCGCGTTCAGGTTCGGGCGGGTCAGTGCCCGGACCGGCGGCTACGACCTCACATGCAACGCCGCAGCCGCCGCACCCCTTCCTCGATGGCGCGCTCGTCCACGCCGCCGTAACCCAGGATCAGTCCGCCGCGTCGCGCCTCGCCGCGGTAGCACGGCGACAACGGCCGCACCGATACGCCGACCTGCGCCGCGCGTTGCGACAACGCCACGTCGTCGATCTCCGGCGGCAGCAGCGCGGTGAGCTGCATGCCGGCCGCGGCGCCCACCACCTGCAAGACATCGGGCAGGTACCGCTGGATCGCCGCCTGGGTCGCCGCGCGTCGTGCCGCGTACAACACGCGCATGCGGCGGATGTGCCGCGCGAAGTGGCCTTCGCGGATGAAGTCGTGCAGCACCCGCTGCGGCAGCATCGGCGAGCAGGTATCCAGCGCGTCGCGCACGGCGCGGAAGGTTGGCAGCAGGTCCTTCGGCACCACCAGATAGCCCAGCCGCAGCGCGGGGAACATCACCTTGCTGAAGGTGCCGACATAGATCACCCGCGCATCCGCATCCAGCCCCTGCAGCGCGGCGACCGGCTTGCTGCCGTAGCGGTACTCGCTGTCGTAGTCGTCCTCGACGATCCAGCCGCCGGTGCGTGTCGCCCATTGCAGCAGCTCGATGCGCCGCGCCGCGCTCATCGTCGCGCCCAGCGGAAAATGGTGCGAGGGCGTGACGTAGGCCAGCCGCGCGGTCAGCGCGCGGCGGAGGCCGGCGGCCACGTCCAGCCCGTCGGCATCCACCGGCACCAGCACTGGCACGGCGTCCACCGCCGCCAGCGCCTGGTGCGCGCCGGGGTAGCCGGGCTCTTCCACCCAGGCGCGGTCGCCGGGATCGAGCAGGGCATGCGCGCAGATCTGCAGCCCGTGCTGCGCGCCGCTGGTGATCAGGATCTGCCCGGCATCGGCATGCACCGCGCGCACCGTGGCCAGGTATTCGGCAATCGCTTCGCGCAGCGGCAGGTGGCCCATCGCGTCGCCGTAGACCAGCGCACCGGTGCCGATGTCGCGTGCATGCCGGCTCAGCAGGCGCGACCACACGCCATGCGGGAAATGATCGAGCGCCGGCACGCCCATGCGGAACGCGCCCTGGCTCTCCAGCCAGGTCTGCGGCGGCGGGGCCATCGCCGCCACCCGCGCGGCGACCCGGCGCGGTGCCGGCGTGGCGGATGCGCTCGGTGTGCGCG
>JAJZGE010000507.1 GCA_021798675.1 Pseudomonadota bacterium
TCCCCGTGGGGACGCCAAGTTGGCCCGCAAAGCTGGAAAAATTGGGGAGCGGTAGTTCAGTTGGTTAGAATGCTGGCCTGTCACGCCGGAGGTCGCGGGTTCGAGTCCCGTCCGCTCCGCCACCAAGCACGAAGCCCGCCCTGTGCGGGTTTTTTGTTGCCTGCCGTTTGGGCCATACCGACGCAGGGAAAGCTCACTCGCCCTGCCGTGGCTGCAGCGTTCCGCGCGAATGCCCCTGCTCGCCGAGGTATTCCAGCCAGCGCGTGAGAAAGCCGTTCATGCGCAGCCGATGCTGCAACACCGAGTGTGCCGGGGGAAACGGCCCCAGCACTTGCCACAGATGCCGGCCGGGATGGCAGTGCAGCGCCTCGGCCACGTGCGCATCGGTGTACATGCGCAGCTGCGCCGACGGCGCGCGCCGACCGGTATGCGCATCGACGAAGTCGTAGGTAAGCTCCAGCTCCAGCGTGTAGGGATGGCATTCCTGCAGATGCAGATGCACGTCCAGCCCGTCGTCGATGGCGGAGACGTAGCGCCCGGGCTGCAGCGTCTGCGGCGCGAACAGCCGCGCCAGCCGATGGTAGTTTTCCGCGTACAGCCCCATCAGGAAGCCGAAGCGCCCGGGCAGCAGGTTGGATCGGCTATCGAGTACGGCACTCATCGCGACGACACACTCCAGACACTCATTCAGAACATGGTCCGCTCGATACCGAAGCGGTCGAAGATCTTGCTGGCGATCTCCTCGATCGACACATGCGTGGTGTTAAGGCTGGGAATGCCGGCCTGGCGCATCAGCCGATCGGCCTGCTCCAGCTCCCAGCGGCATTGCTTGAGCGTGGCGTAACGGCTGCCGGCGCGGCGCTGTTCGCGGATCTGCGCCAGCCGCTGCGCGTCGATGGTGAGCCCGAACAGCCGATCGCGGTAGGCGCGCAGGCGCGGCGGCAGTTCGAGTCGCTCAAGGTCCTCGTCGGTCAGCGGATAGTTGGCGGCGCTGACACCGTAATGCAAGGCCATGTAGAGGCAGGTCGGTGTCTTGCCCGAGCGCGATACGCCGACCAGGATCAGGTCGGCCTGCGCGTAATCGACGTCCATGCCGTCATCATGCGTGAGCGCGTAGTTGGTCGCATTGATGCGCGCCTCGTACTTGGCGAAATCGACCATGCCGTGTGAACGGTTGACCGCGCCCGAACGCTTGGCGCCGAGCTCTTCCTCCAGCGGCCCGATGAACGGTGCGAACACGTCCAGCATCAGCGCGCCGCTGGCAGCGACGATGTCGCACAGCCCGCGCTCGGCCATGGTGTTGACCACGATCGGCCGCTGGCCGCTCTGCGCGTAGCGCGTCTTGATGCGCAGCGCCGCCGCCTCCGCCTTCTGCGCGTTATCGGTGAATGGCAGGCGGTGCTTGTCAAACTGCACGCCTTCAAACTGGGCCAGGATGCTGTTGCCGATCGTCTCCGCGGTAATACCAGTGGAGTCGGAGATGAAATAAACCGTTCGCTGCATACATCGGCCCAATCGCTGGAATGCGTCTGCCGCACCATAACCCAAGCGCATGGCGCTGTCGCCCGATTGACCATGCGTCGACTGGTATGCAGTTGGAACGGCAAGGCATGGCAATGGTCTTCTTGTGCTGCGCACCATCGGCAGCGGACAATACCAGTTCTATGCAACCCGCTTCGGGCCTGCGTGCGGCACCCATCCCCTGATTCCCTTTTAGCGCTCGCGAGGAAACTCCCTTGAACGACCTGGTGCTTTGGCTCGACCAACTGCGCATGACTGACCTGGGCAAGGTTGGCGGCAAGAACGCCTCGCTTGGTGAGATGATCGGCAACCTCGCCAAGCTGGGCGTGTCGGTACCCGGCGGATTCGCCACCACCGCCGATGCATTTCAGCAATATCTGGACAAGAGCGGGCTGGCCGAACGCATCCAGCAGCGCCTGGCCGGACTCGATGTCGATGACGTCGACACGCTGGTCGCCGCCGGCAAGCAGATCCGCGGCTGGATCGTCGATACCGCCCTGCCGGCCGAACTCGAGCAGGCGATCCGCCAGGCCTACGACAAGTTGTGTCAGGACGCTCTTGGTGAAGAGTCCGGCCATGGCAGGCCGGTTCTTGATTCTGGCGATCAGGGACGCTCGCAAAACATCACAGACATCGCCGTCGCAGTGCGCTCCTCCGCCACCGCCGAGGATCTGCCGGACGCCTCGTTCGCCGGCCAGCAGGAAACCTTCCTCAACGTGGTCGGCATCGACGACGTGCTGCACAAGGTCAAGGAAGTGTTTGCCTCGCTCTACAACGACCGTGCGATCGCCTATCGCGTGCACCAGGGCTACAGGCACGAGGACGTGTTTCTCTCCGCCGGCGTGCAGCTGATGGTGCGCTCGGACGTGGGCGCCGCCGGCGTGCTGTTCACGCTGGACACGGAGTCGGGCTTCCGCGACGTGGTGTTTGTCACCGGCAGCTACGGCCTCGGCGAAATGGTCGTGCAGGGCGCGGTCAATCCGGACGAGTTCTACGTGTTCAAGCCGACCCTGCGCGCCGGCAAGCCCGCCGTGCTGCGCCGCAATCTCGGCGCCAAGCAGCTGCGCATGGTGTATTCCAGCGCCCCCGGCGAGCGCGTGAAAACCGAAGACACGCCAACCTCGCTGCGCCAGCGCTTCTGCATCAGCGATGACGATGTGCAGGAACTGGCCCGCCAGTCGCTGATCATCGAGCAGCACTACGGCCGTCCGATGGACATCGAGTGGGCGAAGGACGGCCATACCGGCAAGCTGTATATCGTGCAGGCGCGCCCGGAAACGGTGAAGTCGCGCGGCCAGGCCACACAGCTGGAACGCTTCCACCTGCAGGAAAAGGGCAAGGTACTGGCCGAAGGCCGCTCGATCG
>JAJZGE010000508.1 GCA_021798675.1 Pseudomonadota bacterium
CATCCCGACGGGCTGGCCAACGCTTCCGGCCAGCTCGGGCGCAACTACATGCGCCACCAGCAGTCGATCCTGATGGCGCTGATGCGCGAACCGAACGAGACGGTGTTCCAGAAGACGCTCGCGCTGAGCGACTACTACTTCGGCGCCGAAGACTGGGACTACCCGTTAGGGCTGATCCAGATGTGCGCCACCTCGCACGGCGCGCAGATCCGCGGCGAGGCGCTGCCGGGCTGGCTGGAGTGGATGCCGAAGATGCCGTTCGAGCAGATGGCGCGCCACTCGATGGATTTCTGGCTCTCCAGCGAAGACCTGCCGCGGGCGGAAAACCGTATCCGTTACGACGGCGGGCGCGTCGTGCTGGAGCTCACCGAAGGCGACATGGAAGGGCATCATCGGCTCAGGAAAAAACTCGAACTGATGCTGGACAAGGCTGGCGCACATCCGCTGCTGCTGGATCGCAGCCTGTACCTGGGCAAGGGCATCCCCATTGGCGGCACCGCCCACCAGGCCGGCACCGCCCGCTTCGGCCGCGATCCGGCCAGCTCGGTGCTCGATCTCGACTGCAAGGCGCACCAGCTCGACAACCTGTATCTCACTGACGCCAGCTTCTTTCCATCGATCGGCGCGGTCAATCCGACGCTGACCATCATCGCCAATGCGCTGCGGGTGGCCGAGCGGATCAGGCAGCGGCTGAGCTGAGCAATCGGGCGCTGCAGCGGGCCGGCAGGCGCGCGAGGTGATGCCGGATGCACCGATCGTTGCATACTCTCGCATCATCAGGCGGTACCAATAGATCCAGCATGTCACCGACACCCACTCCTGCACCCCCGCCCACCGGCGGCCATGTGGAACACCTGTACGCCGCGCTGGCGGATATCGGCGACCTGGTGGCCGCGATGCCGCGCCCGCCGGCGCTGTATGCAGGGATCGTGCAGATCCTCGAACACCACGTTGGCGCCTTGCTGGTGCTGGCCGGCGAGATCGACTACACGGCGGGCGTGCTGTGGCGGCGCGCGCCTGACCCGCTACCGCCAGGACTGGAGGATATCTATCCAGTATCGGTACCGATCGCGATTGCTGGCCCGTCGTTCTGGGCCGGCCAGATCGAGGTCGAACCGAACATCGTCGATGCGCCTGGCCGCGAAACCTGGCGCCCGGCCTATGCCCGCCATGGCATCCGCGCCTCGGCAGCCGTGCCCGTGTCCTGCTTCGGCAAGGTTTACGCGGCGCTGATCCTGCGCTCACGCGATCCGGCGTTTTTCTCGGCGCCGCTGCTGCAGCTGCTGGAGCGGGCCGCGCTCAGCATCGGGCACGCGCTGGAGGGCGACATGCAGCGCAACCAGCTGGATGCAAGCCTGCTCGCGGCCGAGCGCAGCCAGCGCGCGCTGCGCCTGCTGAGCGAGACGCTGAAGGCGGCCACCCACGCCGACACCGAAGATGCGCTGTTTGCCGAGGCCTGCCAGGTGGTGGTGGACAGCGGTGGCTATCCGGTGTGCTGGATGGGTCTGCACGAAGCCACCCCGACGCCTGCACTGGCGCTGCGCGGGCATGCCGGACGCGGCGCGGCCTTCTATCGCGATTTCCGCCTGCAGCTGGACGACCCCGGCGTGTCGACCAGCGTCAGCTCGGCGGTGATGCATACCGGCAAGCCGGTGGTGAAGCTGCCGCGCGAAGGCGGTGCAGAGAGTTGGGCCGCCGACGCGCGCGACCTGGAGCTGGGCGCCCTGCTCGGTCTGCCGCTGCGCCTGCTGGGGGAGCTGGCCGGTGTGCTGGTGATCGGCGCCGACGCCGCGGACGCCTTCACCCTGGCCGAGATCGGCGTCTTCGAGGAGATGGCGAAAGAGCTCAGCCTCGGGCTGGAACGCCTGCGCGCGCGCGAGGCGCAGGCGCTCGCCGAGCAGGAGCTGCGGCTCAACCTGCGCCGCTTCCAGGCGATCCTGGCGAGCCGCTACGCGGGCATCCTGGTGCTGGACGCGAGCGGCCGCGTGCGGTTCTGCAACGCCACGTTTTGCCGGCTTTTCGACCTGCCCGAAGTGCCCGAGCAGCTGGTCGGCATGTCCGCGGCGGCACTGCTGGAACGCATACGCCCGGCCTATGCCAATCCCGAACGCGAGCTTGAGCGCGTGCGCGATCTGCTGAGGGGCGGGGTGCCGGTAGAGGGTGAGGAACTGCTGCTGAGCCGCGGCCGCACCTGCCTGCGCAGCTTTGCGCCGATCACCCTCGACGGTCAGCCATATGGTCACGTATGGCATCACGTCGACATCACCGAAAACAAGGCGCAGGCGGCCGAGGTCGAACGACTGGCGTATTACGATGCGGTCACCGGGCTGCCCAACCGGCGGCTGTTCCTGGAATCGCTGGAGCGCTGCCAGGGCCAGGCGCGCCGCCAGCACACGCTGCTGGCACTGGGCGTGCTGAACCTGGATGGCTTCAAGCACATCAATGACCAGCTCGGACATGCCGCCGCTGACGAAGTGCTGCGCGAGGTCGCCCGCCGGATCACCGCCGCACTGCGCGACGGCGACGTGGTGGCGCGGCTCGGCGGCGACGAATTCGCCCTGCTGCTGGCCGAGCTCGATGGCGATCAGGAACGGCAGCAGCTGGGCACCAGCCTGCTGACGGCCATGCGCGAGCCGCTGCCGTGGAGCGGCGGCCAGCTGCGGCTGTCCGCCAGTATCGGCTGGACCGTGTATCCCGCGGACGATGCGGTGGCGGAGACGCTGATGCGCCACGCCGACTACGCCATGTCCGCCGCCAAGGAGCTGGGGCGTGACCGCGGCCTGCTGTATTCCGCGGCGCTGGAGCAGGTCGACGCCGAGCAGCGTTCGATGCGGGCCCGCATCATCAGCGCGCTCGACGACGGCAGTCTCGTGCT
>JAJZGE010000509.1 GCA_021798675.1 Pseudomonadota bacterium
GCGGCGACGGGGGCACGGCGACGGTTCATGGGGCGCTTCCGACGGGACGGGCATGCATCTTAGGCATGCGCGCCGGGCGCCGTCATCCTGCCATGCCGCAGGCCGGCTTGCCGTCAGCCTTGCGCTGCGGCGAGGCGCCGTTGATGTCCCCCGGTGGTGACTCAGTCCCGGCGTGCTGGATGGTCGGCGTCGGCGCTGACCGCCGCATCGGCAGCGTGCGGCAGCGCATGCCGGTGATGTTCGGCGTCGACGTGGCGCTGGTGCAGCTCGGCGCTGGAGGCATCGGTCGGCACGGCACGCTGGATCGCTGCGTCAGTCGGGGCTGCGTCAGTCGGCGCTGCGGCGGGCGTGCCGGCGGGGGTGATCTTCAGGATCGAGTGGCGCACTTCGCGCGACAGGATCACCCGCGCGTCGCGCACCATGCCCTCGAGCGCGCTGTCGTAGTCCAGCTTGCCGGCCTCGTCGGTCCACACCACGCGGCGCTCGCGCAGTTTCTGGATGAAGCCGCGGAACAGCGCCTTGTCGAAGAACTCCGGCGCCGACAGCTCGTTGAGCAGGCTGAGCCGCTGCGCGGTGAGCGTGCAGGTGTTTTCCAGTTCGGCACCGGTGAGCGTATGCGGGCCGTTCTTGGTCAGCGCGGCGATGGTGATGTAGTAGCGCTCGAACGCCTGAATCAGGCTGCGCGCGATGGTCTTGAGCTGGAAGGCGCCGTCCTCCTGGCCGGGGCTGCGCTCCAGCACGCGGCCGTCGCCGCCGGATTCGAGCAGGCCGCGGCGCACCAGGAAATCGATGGTCGCCTGCAGTTGGGTACTGAAGCCTTCCTCGTCCCACGGCAGAAACAGCTCGCCCTGGATGAACGGGTAGATGATCCGCCCCAGCCGCAGCACCGAGCTGCGCGACATGCGCCGGTTGTTGAGGAAACAGCAGGCCACCCAGCCCGCGCTGGCGGTGAGGTGCAGCACGTTGTTGCGGAAGTAGCTCAGCAGCACCGCCTGCTCGCCGCTGGCGGTCAGCACGTCGCCCAGCGGATGCTGCACGCGGTGAATCCAGCCCATCTGCTCGCCGTAGCCGATGATGCCTGACGGGTTCATCGGAGTCAGCGTGATGCGGTCGGAGTAGGGCAGCTCCTCCAGCATCGCCTTGGTCAGCTCGAGCTGCGCCAGCAGGTCGGTCTCGGCCATCGCGTGCTTGGGCGTGGCCAGCAGCGCCAGCGCCAGCAGGTTGATCGGATTGACGTCGGCGGCGCGGTTGATGTTGATGTTGATCTGCGCTGCCAGCCGGTCCACCACGCCGCTGAGCCACTCCGGTTTGGCATCGGGGTCGGCGGCAGTTGCGCTGCGCCAGTCCGGGCTGACGGCGTCGAGCAGCGGGTTCAGCGCGATCGGCTCGCCGAAGTTCAGCGCCACGTGGCCGAAGCGCTGCTTCAGCAGTCCGCGCAGTCCGCGCAACAGGCCGAACAGCGACTCCTTCTCCTTCGGCTTGCCGCTGAGCTCACCGATGTACGCGTTGCCCTCCATCAGCTTCTCGTAGCCGATGTAGACCGGCTGGAACAACACCGGCCGGTGCGGCGCGCGCAGGAAGGCGCGCACCGTCATCGACAGCAGTCCGGCGCGCGGCGACAGCAGCCGCCCGGTGCGCGAGCGGGTGCCCTCGGTGAAGTATTCGATCGGCACGCCGCGGTCAATCAGCTGCGCCAGGTATTCCTTGAACACCGTCGAGTAGAGCGGATTGCCGGTGAAGCTGCGGCGCATGAAGAACGCGCCGCCGCGGCGCAGGATCGGCCCGATCAGCGGGAGGTCCAGGTTCACCCCCGCGGCGATGTGCGGCACCACCACGCCGGACACGTGCAGCTGGTAGCTCATCAGCAGGTAGTCGGCGTGGCTGCGATGGCTGGGCACGTAGACCACTTCGTAGCCGGGCGCGGCAGCGCGTACCTGGTCGAAGTGGTGCATGGCGATGCCGTCGTACAGCTTGTTCCAGAAGTTGGACAGCACGAACGAGGCCGAGCGCACCACCGGATGCGAATAGTCGGCGGCGATTTCCAGCACCATCTTGTGCGCCTTGCGCCAGGCCTTGGCCTCGCTGATGCGTTCCTTGGTGGCGCTGGCGGCGATCGCCGCGCGCACCGGTTCGGCATTGAGCACGGCATCGACCACGGTGCGCCGGTGCGACAGGTCCGGCCCGATCACCGCCGCGCGAATGCGGCGGAAATGCGTGCGCAGAACGCGCGCGATCTTGCGTGTGAAGCGCTCCGGCGCCACTTCGCCCGCCTCGTCCAGCGCGCTGCGCAGCGACACCGGCGCGGCGAAGTGCACCACCGTGTCGCGCCCGTTCAGCAGCAGCGCCAGCAGCCGGCCGAAGCGGCCGACCATCACCCAGTTTTCCGAGAACAGCACGCGGAACCAGCCACTGTCGCGGCTCGGTGCGCGGCCGACGTAGATCGACACCGGCACCAGCTGCACGTCGCGCTCGGGCATGCCTTCGAGCGAACGCACCAGCTGCCGCAGTGGTTCGTGTGGCGCGCGCTTGCGGTTGCGCCCCAGCATCCAGCCGTCGCGCCGCGCCAGCGCGAACACCGAGCGCTTGCGCCGGGTGCCGGCGAGCGCCTGCATCGGGCTGGGCAGGCCGGCCTCGCGGCAGGCGCGCTGCAGGATCAGCGCATCGGAAAAGCCGTCGCGTTCGATCACGTAGCACACCGGCACGCCCGCGCGCAGCAGCGCCGCCGGCTCTGCCGGTTCACGCCGGATGCGCACCCACGGCTGCAGCAGCTGCCCGGCGAGGTTGAACCACCAGGGGGCGCGCTGGCGGGGGGTGGAGTCCGCAGTGGAGAAGGTCGGCATCCGCCTATTCTAACGGCTGTGCCGTTCAGTCTTTC
>JAJZGE010000510.1 GCA_021798675.1 Pseudomonadota bacterium
CCGTCGCCGGGGGCGTCGCCGCGTGGCTGACGTACTTACGGTGCTGGCTGCCGCCGCGCTCCGCCTCGGCGACCGCGTCGATGCCGAGGCGTTGCTGTTGCACGTGCTTGGCCAATCGCGCAGCTGGCTGTTCGCGCATGCCGACGACGCACTGGGTCGGGACGTCCAGACGGCTTTCGAAGACCTGGTCGCCAGGCGCGCGACCGGCGAGCCGGTGGCGTACCTCACCGGTCGGCGTGGCTTCTGGACGCTGGAGCTGGAAGTGACGCCGGCCACCCTGATCCCGCGTCCGGAGACCGAGCTGCTGGTGGAGCTGGCGCTCGAGCGCCTGCCGCGCGACGCGGTGGCGGACGTGGCCGACCTCGGCACCGGCAGCGGTGCGGTCGCCCTGGCCATCGCCAACGAACGGCGACAGGCGCGAGTCGTCGCCACCGACGCCAGTGCCGACGCACTCGCCGTCGCGCGCCGCAATGCGCAGCGGCTCGGCACCGCCAACGTGCGCTTCGTGCATGGCGATTGGCTGGCGCCGCTGACGGGCGAGCGCTTCGCGCTGATCGTCTCCAACCCGCCGTACATCGAGGCATCCGACCCGCATCTCGCGCAAGGCGACCTGCGCCATGAGCCAGCCTCGGCATTGGCCTCCGGCGCCGATGGCCTGGACGACATCCGCCGCATCGTCGCGGACGCGCGCGCGCATCTCGAACCCGGTGGCTGGCTGCTGTTAGAGCACGGCTGGAACCAGGGCGACGCCGTCCGTGCACTGCTCGCGGTGGCGGGTTATGCCGGGGCTTTCACGGCGCGCGACCTCGAAGAACGCGATCGGGTCAGCGGTGGTCGCTGGCGGCCGGGCGAACTCGACGCCGGCGCGGAATAAAGCGGCAGCGTGCATTCCCGCACCTGCCGCGCTTGCAGGGCGGCGATCCGGCAATGACAGCGAAGGCGTGCCGTGCGTCGATGCGCGGCGGACGCGACGGCGAAGCGCATGGCGCGCAACCACGGTGCAAGCAAATCCCGCCGCGACGACATTCAGCTGCCGGACGCGCGGAACGACGCGAGCCTGCCGGATCGGGTCATTTGCGCGGAGATGGCGTGCATGGCGCGCCGCTTCGACCACGCGGCGTTCATGTGGATTAATCCCGGCGAACCGCAGCTTTAATCGGGCCTGACCGGAATCGCGGGCTTTCACGACCGTCTAACCGCCCGCTCCCTATCACTGGAATCGCCTTCGCTCGCCGTGTGCGCATGCCGTCGAACGCGAGGGCACCAGCGATCCGCTGGCCGGTCGTCGAAATCGACGCGCGACATCGCGCCGATGTCCGCAACGATGGCCGTTTCCATCCACAGTTGCCGGAGGTACCGATGAAAACCATGACAACCCTGACTGCGCTGGCTCTGGCTGCGGCGCTCGGCCTTGGTGGCCTGGCCTCGCCGGCGCAGGCTCAAACCACCCCGAGCAGCGATCATGCGGCGAACATGGCGCAAGCCGGCAGCGATGCCTGGATCACCACCAAGGTGAAGACGGAACTCGCCACCACCAAGGGTGTGCCGAGCACCGACATTTCCGTCGAGACCGTCGATGGCGTGGTGACCCTGACTGGGGTGCTGCCCAGCAAGCTTGCGCTGAAGAAGGCCGTTGCCGCGGCCAAGAGCATCAAGGGCGTGAAGAGCGTGGACGACTCCGGCCTCAAGGTGAAGTGACCGGCCACGTTGCAGGACGAACGCTGGCGACCCGCCGGCGCCCTCCTTTCCCATCGAGAGAGACAGTCATGAACGAAGATCGCATCAAGGGACAGTGGAAGCAGCTCCACGGCAAGCTCAAGGCGCGCTGGGGCAAGCTGACCGAGGACGACCTGAAGATCGCCGACGGCAATGCCGAGTACCTCGTCGGCAAACTGCAGGAACGCTACGGCATCGCCAAGGACGAGGCGCAGAAGCAGATCCGGGAATTCGACCGCGGCTTGTAGCCGCTTCCCGCGGGCCGCCAGGGCAGGGAGGCCTGGCGGCAACATGCAAGTGCGGGATCCTCTTCGCGGCAGCCGCAGGGATGGCATGGCGGTACACGCGCTCACCGCTGCCGCACCAACGCGCGCAACAGAACACCGGGTCGCGCTCCATCACGGGAGAAACCCATGCTCTACTACGCCATCGTTTTCCTGATCATCGCCCTGATCGCCGGCTTCTTCGGCTTTTTCGGCATCGCCGGCCTCGCCGCGAGCATCGCCAAGATCCTGTTCGTCGTCTTCATCATCCTGTTCGTCATATCGCTGGTTTTCGGTCGCCGCCGGCGGCTGTGACGGATGCGGCTCCACCCATGGGCGTGCGGAAGGCCGCCGTCTCGGGCACTTGCCTGGCACGGCGGCCTTCCGCATGCGGCAGTCCCGGTGAAAGCCAACATGGCCGAGCCAGCGAGCGCCCTGGTGGTGGGGCCAACGACAGGCGTCTGGTCGCCGATCGTCCGGAATTGCCGTGCAGGCGAAGCGCGCAGCGGGTGATCCACCGGGGCTGAAACCGCTACGGCGAGGATGGCGTTGCGGTTGGCGCCGGCGGCACGAGTCTCGCGGCCGTGGCGCGGCGCTCAGCCGGCGCTGGCGAGGTTGCCGCTGGTTGCCTGCGGGAACCGCGCCAGGATGGCATGGCGGATCCCGGGCAGGTCGAGGCCGGCCATGCTGAGCACCTCCTCGCGGCTGCCGTGTTCCAGATAGACGTCCGGCAGGCCGAGATGGAGGATGGGCTTGACGATGCCATGTGCGGCGAGGCATTCAGCCACGGCGGAGCCGGCACCGCCGGCGATGGCGTTGTCCTCCAGCGTGACGAAGGCGTCGTGGGTCTTGGCAAGCTCCACGATCAGCGCCTCGTCGAGCGGCTTCACGAAG
>JAJZGE010000511.1 GCA_021798675.1 Pseudomonadota bacterium
CGCAGCCGCTGGCCGCAGGCCACCGCACGCCTGCGCGCGGTGCTGCCCGAGGCCGGCCTGCCGGATCCCGGCACCGCCGCGCTGATCGCGTTTCTGCGCTGCGCGTCCGACACCGCGCAGGCGGCGTGCTGGCTGTGCCGCACGCCGACCGGGTATGAGGCGGACTTCCTGGCCGAGATCACGCGCGGCGAGATCCTGCGCGTGGCCACCTGGCCCAACGACATCCACATCGTGTTCGATCCGCTCGAGGCCGGCGATGCCGCGGTCTATGGCGCGCTGTCCGCGTTCGCGGCGCATCTGGAAGCCCATGCGCCCGGAACGCAGGAGATCGAGGCATGAACTACACCGACCGCATCAGCGCCGAGCAACTGAAGGAAGGGTTCGACTGGATCGGTCAGCCGCGGGTCTCGAACCTCGACACCGCCGAAGCGGACCTCGCGGCCCTGCATCTGGAGATCCTCGAGCGACTCGCCGGCACCGACCCCGACGACCTCGCCACGCTCACGCGCGGACGCGTGACGTGCCCCGTCGAACATCGCGCGGCGCTGCGCGAGCTGATCGCGCGGCCCGTGGCGCTCGAGCCCGGCATGGTCCTGCCGTGGCGGCTGGTCGGGTCATTCGCCGGCGCGAAATGTTGGGCGAATCACGCACCCATCAAGCCGATGGAAAAGGATGACTGGCTTCGCCACGCGCTGGAATACGGGCTGATGCTGGGGTTCCTGCTCACGGCGAGCCGGCATGTGCGCACCTGCGGCTGGCGCCTGCACCTCGTCGCGCCCGACGAGGTTGCAGCGATCAGCCAGGCCAGCGCGGCGGAGCTTCTGCGCATCGCGGTGGAATGCCCGCGTTGGATCCTCGGGCTCGTGTTCGCGCCGCCGGATGCGCAAGAGCAGGACTGCGCACGGCGCATCCGCGACACCGAGCTGGGTTTCCGGCGGCTGGCCGAGGCCAAGCTGCGCACCCGCTCACTGCTGGCGCGGGTGATGCGATGAACGGCCCGAGCACCGCCGCCATGGTCCTGCTCGGGCTGGGTGCGCTCGGCATCAATCTGTTCGTCGGCATCCTGATCTGGCTGCTGGCCTTCAAGTCCGGCGCCGTCGGCGCCGCCGCGCAGGCCATCGATCGCGCGGTGCGCGAAGGGCGCGCGGACGAGCCGGCCGAGCGCGACGACGATCGGCCTTGAATGCGCTTACTACGGGGGGCAAGGGTATGTGGAGCTTGCAACACATCGAGATGTACCGCGAATCGCGCGAGCTGACGCATGCGCTGCTGCAATGCCTATCGGGCCTGGCTGCCGATGGCATCGAGATCACCCACCTCACGAATCGGTCGAGTCGCGGCATCGAGGCGTTCTTGGCCGCATCGAGTGAAGTACACAGGCTATGGTCCGAAGCAATCACCTCGCCGTTCCGACTGCAGGGCGTCGCGCGGATCGCGTTCGAGGTGGCGCAGCGGCCGCTGCCGATGGTGTTCCCGCAGCGCGACCCGCAACTCGAGAGCTTGAACAGCTTGATGCGCGGCTTTGTATTGGGCGCGCAGCGTGCCGCCAGCGTGGATCCGCGACTGTGTACCTTGTTCTATGGATTGAGCCTCAGTGAGGCGCGAGCCATCCGGTCGCTCTCAGCAGCGAGCCTCATGCAGCTGGCGGACCGCATCCAGATCAGGATCGACGAGAAGCAGATGCGGCTCTTGCAGCAGGCGCTGCCGCCGGCGGCACGCAGCCTCGGACTGGTGCAAGCCCTGTCGATCGTTGGCATCGGATGCGAACCTGCCATGCCGCGGGGTGCCGATGGCACCGCGTCACACGCCGCGGCCGATGGCACGCATCCCAACCATGCCACGAACGCCAGGAAGGTGCGCGTGCGCAGCGACGAGATCCGACGTTGCCTCGACGACGATGCGGATCACGTCGGAGCCCTGGCTCACCTGCACGAGAAGGGATTGAAGCGACCCGCGCTGCACAGCCTGCGCGGCACCACCAAAGCCGCTTTGATGCTATCCGGGGTTGGGGTCAAGGCCCCGCAGGGTGATCGCCGACTGAAAATGGGAGAAAGCGCGAGCGCGATGAAAGCGCTTGAATGGAAGCGGCGCATCTTCGCGCAGCACGCTTTGCTCCTGATCCAGATCTACAGGAACCTGGATCCCTACGCGCAACAGGAGCTCGGCGTGGATCCATGGGCGTTCGGCGTGGCATCGGACCTGCTGGGCAGCATCTCGCGAAGGCACCCGCTGAACATGTACCACGAAGATCAGATCCTGCGTGCCTATAACGCCGGCGGGGTGGACACGGCGACGTGCCCGCTGCATCAGCTCGAATACCTGGTTCCGGCCGATGATGTGGACATCAGCATCAACAGCGCGTGTCCGAGGTGCAAGCTCGCGCATGGCGCAGGCGCTGCGCACGAGGCGTACGAGTTTGACGGCACCGAGGCCGACCGGGCCGCGTAAGAGATCGATCGTGCGATCCGCGTAGGCCGATCGCGGCGACGATCGGCTTTGACGGCCGCGGCACGTTGGAAAAAAAGCCCCGCGTGTCCTCGCGGGGCGCCTTGAAGGTGCTACTCATGAACGCGGGCTGGAGGCAACCCGCAGGTCGATCCTGCGCCCTTGCGCGGGCGGTGGTCAAGTGCGGGCGGCGGGGACAATTCGGGGACAGTACGCCCCGCAACTGCCGCGCAACTCGGGGACAACTCGGGGACAATTCGGGGACACTCGGACATGAAAAAGGCCCGATTTTCGGTCGGGCCTCGTTCGTAACATATTGATTTTGGTCGGGGTGACAGGATTCGAACCTGCGACTTCTACCTCCCGAAAGTAGCGCTCTACCAGGCTGAGCTACACCCCGACGGAAGGCCGCGCATGATACAGGG
>JAJZGE010000008.1 GCA_021798675.1 Pseudomonadota bacterium
GAACTTGCGGCCAGATTCTTGAGGTTCACGGCGGCGTTGACGTCGCGGTCGTGATGCGCGCCGCAGGCCGGGCAGTCCCAGGCGCGCACCGACAGCGACAGCGCGTCCAGCACATGGCCGCAGTCCGAGCAAGTCTTGCTGCTCGGATAGAAGCGGTCGGCGAAGACGACTTCGCTGCCGTGCATCGGGGCCTTGTACTCGACTTGGCGGCGAAGCTCCGCAAAGCCCATGTCGGAGACTGCACGCGCCAGATGGCGGTTTCGCACCATGCCTCGCACATTGAGGGCTTCGAGCACGACGGTATGAAACCGTCGCGTGAGACTTGTGGTGAGCTTGTGCAGTCCGTCGCTACGCACATTCGCGATGCGAGCGTGCAGTCGGGCAAGGCGTTGTTTCGCCTTGCGCCGGTTTGCCGATCCCTCGACCTTTCGGGACAGCGAGCGCGATGCGCGACGCAGGCGTGCAAGCAGCATGGCCAGTGCTTTGGGTCCGTGAACCACTTCCCCCGTTGAGAGCGTCGCCAACGCCTTGACGCCCAAATCCACACCGACAACGCCTTGGTTTTCGACTTGTCGCAGGTGCGAAGTGTCTTGGGTATCGACAGCGATGGACACGAACCAGCGATCAGCGACACGGGAGACGGTCGCCGATGTGATCTTGCCTTCAAAGCGCAAGGGTTCGCGCATACGCACCCAGCCAAGTGCCGGGATGCGAATGCGCGAGCCTTCGACGCTGAATTGGTCGTTGCTCAAGGTGAAGCGGTCGTGCACGCCTTTCTTGCGAAAAGACGGGTAGCGCGCACGCTTCTTGAAGAAGTTCTGAAACGCTTCGCCCAACTGAATGATCGCCATCTGCGGCGCGCATTTCGTGACTTCGAGCATCCAGGGGAATTGCTCGCGCTTGATGGCGTTGAGTTGGCGGCGCAGCGCCATCTGCGACGGCTTGGGGCACGCCGCATCGAGCTTCGCGGCATCAAACTGGCGCTTCCACTCGGCCAGCGCCCAGTTGTAGGCGAAACGGGCCGTGCCGCACGCGCGAGCGAAGTAGGTTGCTTGCGCGTTGTTCGGATCGAGCGCGATCTTGTGGGCGAGGATCATGCCTCGCCCACCACGACGCCACGCACCGAGTCGATGAGCTTCTGGTTTTTGCGGGAGCGGCTTCCGTACAGACGCGCCGAGAAGACCGTGATGATTTCCAGCACGTCCTTCGCCAAGTCTTCCTCAAAAGTCGAGTCCTCACCTTGATTGAGGATGACAACCTCGACGCCCTTGGCCTCGCAGATGGCAAACACAAGCTCTGCGCCGAAGCGCAGCAGCCGATCCTTGTGCGTGATGACCAGTCGCCCGACCTCGCCGCCGATGATCGCGTCCAGCAGGCGTTTGAGTCCCCTCTTTTGGTAGTTCATGCCGGAACCCAGATCGGCAATGACCTCGAACGTCCAGCCTTGCAAAGCGCAATAAATCTCAAGCACCTGCTTCTGCCGCTCCAGATCGTCCTTTTGGTCGTGGCTTGAGACGCGCGCATACGCAATGGTCTTGCGCGCGGCCTCAGAC
This sequence comes from Pseudomonadota bacterium, assembly GCA_021798675.1. The sequence continues at coordinate 1,554 of JAJZGE010000008.1, forward strand.
TGTGAGCGAAACATCTCCGGCTTGAGCCGGGCGAGGTCATAGCGCCTGCGACCACCTGCCGTGCGTTCGTCGGGCACAAGCCGACCTTCGGGCTCCCAGCGGCGCAGTGTTTGCGCCGAGACGCCAAGCGCTTCGGCAGCATCATGGATCGGGACGAGCTTGCGAGACATGCTCAACTTGTATATAAGCGAGCAACTATGCGCAAGTGTTTAGCGAACAGCTAGAAACCCTGAGAAATTGTCATGTCGCCTTTCCAGCGACATGCTGGATGTTAAGCGCGTGTTTACAGGGGTTCAAGGATGGCCACCAACGAGGAGGGGCGCCGTTTGGCGCCCCTCCAGATTGCGTTGCAGGTAAGACGGCCTGGCTTAGAAGCGGAATTCCGCGCTGGCCGAGATCATGTCGGTGCTGAGGTCGACGTTGTGCTTCTTGGCGTCGAAGTAGTCGTAGTTCAGGCCGACGCTGACGTTCTGCGAGAGGTTGTAGCCCACGCCCACGCCGCCGTACCAGCTGTTGTCGCTCAGGCTCTTGCGAACCGGGTTCACGTCGTTGCTCAAGCCGTGGCCGGTCCAGCTGTAGAGGCCGGTGCGGCCGCTGAGGTACCAGCTCGGGCTGAGATCGAGATGCGCGTTCACGCCGGCGGTCCAGCCATGCAGCTGCGACTTGCCCGGGTCGACCACCGGCTGGCTGTTGAAGATGTTCTTCGCGTGGATGTTGCCAAGGTCGTTGTAGCCCACTTCGGCGCCCAGCGAGAAGCTCGGCGCCAGCGACCAGCGGTAGCCGCCGTTCAAGGCATAACCGGTGTCGTGGCCGTTGCTGTAGGGGCCCTGGTTGATGGCGGTGCGGCCCACATTGCCGTTGATGAACCAGCCGCCGTTGTCGGCCGGCGCGCTCTGCGCGGAGGCGGCGGAAACGGCCAGCAGGCCGGTCGAGGCGATGGCAAGAGCGAGCAAAGTCTTCTTCATGGAGATTCTCCTGTTATGGGAAGGCGGTCGCCGGCCGTTGGGGAAGGGCCGGCGCCACATGTCAGGCATTGGGGACATGCCGGACACCCTCCTTGGATGGTTGCCGGGGCCAAAAGATTCAATACCGGTTAGTTCATTATTAAGTCGCGATTAACTTTTACGGCAAGGCGTCACGTGGCCGTCTGGTTGGCCCGGCGCGACAAGCCCTACGTGGATCAGGGACAATGGGCGTTTTCCGTCGCCGCCCGGAGCTTTCCCGATGACCACCCGCCGCCAACTTGCCAATGCCGTGCGCGCCCTTGCCATGGACGCCGTGCAGAAGGCCAATTCCGGCCATCCGGGCATGCCGATGGGCATGGCCGATATCGCCGAGGTGCTGTGGAACGACTTTCACAGCCACAACCCGGCCAACCCGCACTGGTTCAACCGCGATCGCTTCCTGCTCTCCAACGGCCACGGCTCGATGCTGCAGTACGCGCTGCTGCACCTCGCCGGCTACGACCTGCCGATGAGCGAGCTGGAGCGGTTCCGCCAGTTGCATTCGAAGACCCCGGGCCATCCCGAGGCGCACCACACGGTGGGCGTGGAAACCACTACCGGCCCGCTGGGGCAGGGCATCGCCAATGGCGTGGGCTTCGCGCTGGCCGAGAAGGTGCTGGGCGAGCGCTTCAACCAGCCGGGCTTCGACATCGTCGACCACCACACCTGGGTCTTCTGCGGCGACGGCTGCCTGATGGAGGGCGTCTCGCAGGAGGCGATCTCGCTGGCCGGCACCTGGAAGCTGGGCAAGCTGGTACTGATCTACGACGACAACAACATTTCCATCGACGGCGAAGTGCACGGCTGGTTCACCGACGATACCGCGGCGCGCTTCGAGGCCAGTGGCTGGCACGTGATCCGCGGCGTGGACGGCCACGACGCCGACAAGATCAAGGCCGCGCTGGCCGAGGCCAAGGCGGAAGCCGCCAAGCCGACGCTGGTGATATGCAAGACCATCATCGGATTCGGTTCGCCCAACAAGCAGGGGACCGAAGCCTGCCACGGCGCGGCGCTGGGCAAGGACGAGGTCGCCGCCGCCCGCGACATGCTGGACTGGCGTTATGCGCCGTTCGAGATTCCTGCCGATGTCTACGCCGGATGGGATGCCAAGGCGGCCGGGGCGAAGCGCGAGGCCGAATGGAATGCGTTGTTCGACGCCTATGCCAAGGCGCATCCCGAACTGGCCGCCGAGCTGAAGCGCCGCCTCGCCAACGAGCTGCCCGCCGACTGGGCCGCGAAGTCGCAGGCCTGGGTCGACAAGCTGCAGGCCGACGGCCCGGACGTGGCCAGCCGCAAAGCTTCGCAGATGACGCTGGACGCGTTTGGCCCGCTGCTGCCGGAACTGATCGGAGGCTCGGCCGATCTGGCCGGTTCCAACCTCACGCTGTGGAAGGGCTCGGTGAGCGTCACTGAGGCCAGCCCCAAGGCCAACTATGTCCATTCTGGCGTGCGCGAGTTCGGCATGACCGCGATCGGCAACGGCATTTCGCTGCACGGCGGCTTCATCCCCTACGACGCCACCTTCCTGGTGTTCTCCGACTACGCGCGCAACGCGGTGCGCATGAGCGCGCTGATTCCCGCGCATTCCATCCACGTCTACACGCACGACTCCATCGGCCTGGGCGAGGACGGCCCGACCCACCAACCGGTGGAGCACTTGGCCAGCCTGCGCCTCATCCCGAACAACCGCGTGTGGCGTCCGTGCGACGCAGTGGAATCGGCGGTGTCGTGGAAGGCGGCGATCGAGCGCCGCGAGGGCCCGTCGTGCCTGGTGTTCTCGCGCCAGACGCTCAAGCACCAGCAGCGCAGCGCGCAGCAGGTGGCCGACATCGCGCGTGGCGCCTACGTGCTGTCCGACCCTGCCGACACCCAGTTCAAGGCCATCCTGATCGCCACCGGCTCCGAAGTGGAGCTGGCGATGGAGGCGATGCGCACGCTGGCGCAGCAGGGCGTGCCGGTGCGCGTGGTGTCGATGCCGTGCACCGAGACCTTCGATGCGCAGCCGCTGGAATACCGCGAGGGCGTGCTGCCCGGCTGGTGCCGCGCGCGCGTGGCGGTGGAGGCTGCCATCACCGACTACTGGCGCAAGTACGTGGGCCTCGACGGCGAAGTGATCGGCATGAACACCTTCGGCGCTTCGGCGCCGGCCGAGCAGCTGTTCGACTACTTCGGCATCACCGTGGCGAACGTGGTCGATGCGGTGAAGCGCGTCGCCGGCTGACAGCCGGGTTTGCCGAAGCCAGGACGCCGCGGTATGCCGCGGCGTTTTCGTCGGCGGAGGGGCGGTCAGGCCGCGAGCAGGTCCGCGAGATGCGACGGATCGCGCGCCAGTGCGTGCGCGCCGGCCAGCTCCAACTCATCGCGACTGCCAAAGCCCCACAGCACGCCAATGCCCTGCACGCCGTTGGCCAGCGCGCCTTCGATGTCGAAGCGGCGGTCGCCGACCATCGCGGTCTCGCCCGGCGCTGCGTCGAAATCGACCAGCGCGGCGGCGATCATGCTGGCCTTCTCGCTGTGCGCGCTGGACGGATCGGGGCCGTAAAGGCGCGCGAACGCGCGGCCGAACGGCAGTTGTTCCAAGATCGGCCGCGCATGGCGTTCGGGCTTGCTGGTGACCACGGCCAGGGTGTGGCCGGCCGCCTGCAGGCGTGCGACGGTCGCCGCGATGCCGGGGTAGATCGCGTGCTCGCGCCAGCCCAGGGTGGCGAAGCGCTCGTGGTAGTAATCCACCGCCGCCTCGACGCGTTCGGCGTCATGGCCCAGCAGCGGTGCGAAGCCGTGCCGCAGCGGCGGGCCGATCCACGGGCGCAGGTCGGCCGGCGCCGGCACGCCCAGCTTGTCGAAGGCGTAGCGGATGCACGCGGTGATGCCGGGTTCGGAATCGATCAGCGTGCCATCGAGGTCGAACAGGCAGAGCGTCACCGGCCGGCGCGCGCCTTGAGCGCAGCCACCGCTGGCAGCTCCTTGCCTTCGAGGAACTCCAGGAACGCGCCGCCACCGGTGGAGATGTAGGAGACGTCCTTTTCGATGCCGTACTTGTCCACCGCGGCCAGGGTGTCGCCGCCGCCGGCGATCGAGAACGCGGGCGAAGCGGCGATGGCATGCGCCAGCGTCTCGGTGCCCTTGCCGAAGGCGTCGAACTCGAACACGCCGACCGGGCCGTTCCACACCACGGTGCCGGCCTTGGCGATCAGCTCGGCATAGCGCCTAGCCGTCTCCGGGCCGATGTCGAGGATCATCTCGCCCTCGCGCACCTGGTCCACCGGTTTCACCGTGGCCGGCGCGTTGGCGGAGAACTCCGGCGCCACCACCACATCCACCGGCAGCGGCACCTCGGCGCCGCGGCGCCTGGCGTCGGCCAGCACCTTCTTGGCGGCGTCGAGCAGGTCGGGTTCGACCAGCGAGTTGCCCACCGAATGGCCCAGCGCGGCGATGAAGGTATTGGCGATGCCGCCACCCACGATCAGCTGGTCGACCTTGCCGATCAGGTTCTCCAGCAGGGTGAGCTTGGTGGAGACCTTGGAGCCCGCCACGATCGCCAGCAGCGGCTTGGCCGGGTGCTCCAGCGCCTTGCCAAGCGCGTCCAGCTCGGCCGAGAGCAACGGGCCGGCGGCGGCCACCGGGGCGAACTTGATCACCCCGTGGGTGGAGGCCTGCGCGCGGTGCGCGGTGCCAAAGGCGTCCATCACGAAGATGTCGCACAGCGCGGCGTACTTCTTTGCCAGCGCCTCGTCGTCCTTGCCCTCGCCGACGTTCATGCGGCAGTTCTCCAGCACCACCACCTCGCCGTCGGCGACGTCCACGCCGTCCAGATAGTCACGCACCAGTCGCACCGGCTTGCCGAGCTTGCCGCCCAGCCAGACGGCGACCGGCGCCAGCGAGGAGGCCTCGTCGAACTGGCCTTCCTTCGGGCGGCCGAGGTGCGACAGCACCATCACCTTGGCGCCGGCGTCGCGCGCAGCCTTGATGGTTGGCAGGGCGGCGTCCAGGCGCTGGGTCGAGGTGATGTGGCCGTGGTCGTCGATCGGCACGTTCAGGTCTTCGCGGATCAGCACGCGCTGGCCGTGGAGGTCGAGGTCGCTCATGCGCAGGACGGTCACATCAGGCTCCGGTGGTGTCGGTGGCCGCAAGGGCGGCTGGAACCGGGCATTTTCCCGCCCGCAACGAGGGGATGCAAATTACACTGTCGCCTTTCGACGGCGGGGGCGTGTCATGACCTACGATCTCGTGCTGTACGGCTACTGGCGTTCCAGCGCCGCCTATCGCGTGCGCATCGCGTTGAACCTGAAGGGGCTGGGCTACGATAACCGCCCCGTCCACCTGGTGAGGGACGGTGGCGAACAGCACGCGCCGGCCTACGCCGCGATGAATCCGCAGCAGATGGTCCCCTGCCTGCGCGACGGCGACCGGGTGCTGACCCAGTCACTGGCGATCATGGAATACCTCGAAGAAGTCCATCCCGAGCCGCCACTGCTGCCGGCCGACGCGCGCGGTCGTGCGCACGCGCGGGCCATGGCGCAGCTGGTGGCCTGTGACGTCCACCCGCTGGGCAACCTGCGCGTGCTGCAGTACCTGGAGCGCGAGCTGGGTGCCGACGAGGCGCAGCGTGGCGCATGGTCGCGGCACTGGATCGCTACCGGCTTCGCGGCGCTGGAAGCGATGCTGGCCGGCAATGCGGCCACCGGCCGTTTCTGCCATGGCGAGATGCCGGGCCTGGCCGACGCCTGCCTGGTCCCGCAGGTGTACAACGCACGGCGCTGGAAGCTGCCGCTGGACGACTACCCGACCATCCGCCGCATCGACGCGGCCTGCAACGAGCTGGAGGCCTTCCGGGCTGCCGCGCCGGAAGCGCAGCCGGACGCGCCACAAAGCTGATCCGGCGCCGCGCAACGCGGCACGGGATTCAGAACCCCATGCCGTAGGGGTCGTTGCTGCCACCCATCAGCGCGTTGCTGCCCGAACTGCCGCCGCCCTCGGCGAGGCGGATCTTCAGTGCCAGGCCATCGCGGGAGTCGGCCTTGTTGAGTGCCTCTTCCAGTTCGATGCGGCCTTCCTTGTAGAGCCGGTACAGCGACTGGTCGAAGGTCTGCATGCCGTCCTGCAGGCTGCGATCCATGGCTTCCTTCACTTCGTGGATCTGGCCGCGGCGGATCATGTCGCGGATCAGCGGAGTGTTCAGCAGCACTTCCACCGCGGGGATACGACGGCCGTCCTTGCCGATGACCAGGCGCTGGCTGATCACCGCCCTGAGGTTCAACGCCAGGTTCATCAGCACGTTCTTGTGCGCCGACTCGGGGAAGAAGTTGAGGATGCGCTCCAGTGTCTGGTCGGCATTGTTGGAGTGCAGCGTCGCCAGGCAGAGGTGGCCGGTCTCGGAGAAGGCGATCGCCGCTTCCATCGTGTCGGTGTCGCGGATCTCGCCGATCATGATGACGTCCGGCGCCTCGCGCATCGCGTTCTTCAGCGCCTCGTGGTAGGTGTGCGTGTCCAGGCCCACCTCGCGCTGGTTGACGATGGAGCGCTTGTGCCGGTGCAGGTATTCGATGGGATCCTCGATGGTGAGGATGTGGCTGGACGAGTTGGTGTTGCGGTGGTCGATCATCGAGGCCAGCGTGGTCGACTTGCCCGAACCGGTGGCGCCCACCACCAGGATCAGCCCGCGCGGCTCCATGATGAGCTCGCGGAAGATCGGCGGAAGTTGCAGCTGCTCGACGTTGGGGATCTCGCTCTTGATCGCGCGGATCACCATGCCGACCTCGCCGCGCTGCTTGAACACGTTGATGCGGAAGCGGCCGGCTTCCTTCACCGCCAGCGCCATGTTCAGTTCGAGGTCGCGCTCGAACTGCGGCACCTGGCCCTCGTCCATCAGCGAATAGGCGATCTTCTTCACCATGCCGCCGGGCAGGCCGGTGTTGCCGAGCGGGTAGAGCTTGCCCTCGACCTTGATGTTCACCGGGGCGCCGGTGGACAGGAACATGTCCGAGGCGCCTTTGTCGACCATCAACTTGAGGAAGTAACCGATGTCCACGCCGAGTCCCCTGTTTGTTCTCGTTGCATTGAGCGAATGCGCACGCCCACAATAAGCGCAGAAGCTTAATCAGGAATGCGTGATGGTGCACATCTCCCTTTTATCGACCCGGCGCCCGGCGGGCTTGAACGCCGCGGTGCGGATCGGCCTGCTGGCCGGTTTGCTGCTGCTGGCCGGTTGCGCCAGCGTACCCCCGCCGAACGAGGCGATGAACCTGGCGCAGGCGCAGCTGCAGGCCGCGCACGATGCCGGTGCGGCCGATTACGACCCGGTGGACCTGGGCTTCGCGCAGGACAAGTTCCAGCAGGCGCAGGCGGCGATGTCGGCCCGCAAGTACGCGCAGGCGGCCGACCTGGCAGCCGAATCGCGTGCCGACGCCAACCTGGCGCGGATCAAGGCCGAGCTGGGCGCCGCACGGGCGCAGATCCAGGCCAAGATGGACGCCAACGCCGAACTGCGTGAAAAGGGAGCCCAGGCTGCCGCCGCGGCCGCCGCCGAATTCGCCAAGCCCCTGCCGATGCCGGCCGCCGCCGGCTCGGCCCCGTCGCCGGCCAGCTCGAGCGCCTTGCCGCCTGCCAGCTCGAGCACCTTGCCGCCCGCGGCACCGGTCGAGGACATGCCGGCGCCGCCGGAGTCCGTCCTGTCCGCGCCGTCCGGCGGCGCGGGTTTCCAGTCCGTGCCGACGCAGGCACCCGGGCAGAACCAGGATCCCAACGCAGCACAGGGCTTCCAGCCTGTCGGAGGTCAGCCATGAAGCGCGTCGCCACCTGGTTTGCCGCCGGCCTGATCGCGCTGGGCGTGGCGGGCACCGCGCAGGCGCGGCGCGACGACATCGACGTCAGCCGGCTCACCAGCAATCTCGACCAGCTCGCCAGCGACCCGGTACTGGGCGGTTACGCGCAGGCCGAGCAATCGCTGGCCCGCAATGCCATCGCCCAGCTGGCGCAGGCGGGCTCCAGCGAACGCCCGCACGCGCTGTACATGGCCGAACGACTGGTGGACACGGCACGCGCCTCCGCCCAGCTGCGGGACGCCCAGATGAAGCTGGCCCAGCTCGATCGCGAGCACGACCAGATCCAGTTGGAAAACACCCGGCGCGAGACCGAGACGGCACGCCGCGAACTGGAACGCCAGCGCCTGCAGTACCAGATGGCGCAGGAAGAGGCCCAGCGCCTGCAGGAGCAGGGCCAGGCCTATTCGGAGGCGGCGCAGCAGGCCCAGGCCGAGGCTGCCAAGGCCAAGCGGCTGGCCGAGGTGCAGTCGCGCGTGGCGCGTGCCGCCAGACGCGAGGCCGCGCTGGCCGCCAAGGCGGCCAAGGCGATGCGCGAGCAGATCCAGAAGGACGCCGGCGGCAAGCCGTAGCCCTTTCCGTCGTCGCGGGTCGCGGAATCCGGGCGCGCGGCCATCGCTGCAGTAGAGCAGGGACGCCGCCGAAGCGCCGCGGGCGTGGCGTCGCACAGGTAGCCTCGCCCGCGCTCCCGATGGACGCAACAAGCTATTTCGGCAGCTTTTTATGGGGATTTCACAAAGCCGTTATCGCCCGGCGCGATCCGCGCTGCGGAGACTTGCGGCACTTTTCCGGGGAGAGTAGGGTCGAACCCGTGGAGCCGTTCCGCTCCATGCCCGCCGGTTTGAACCATGCCCCACTTTTCCGCCCATGTTCCGTCCGCCAACCGATTCGTCGGTGCGGGCGGGCGGAAGCGTGCGCGCATGGTCCACTGCCGCGGAGGGGCGCGTCCCAGCGCCCGCATGCTCACTCACGAGGAGGTTGGATCATGTTCGAAAACCAGCAGCGTGATGACGTCGAAGCATTGATGAAGGCCAACGCCGAGTTCCGTCGGCTCTTCCAGCACCACCGGGAACTCGACAGCAAGGTGCACGACGCCGAGATCGGCGTACTGCCGCTCGACGACTTCACTCTCGCCAGCATGAAGAAAGAAAAGCTGCACGCCAAGACGCGCCTCGAGCGCATGTGGGAAGGACGACGCCAGCTCTCCAGTTGATCGATTGCAGGACCCCATGTCACCACGGCCCCGGCCCGCTTCCGCACAGGAAGGCGACCGGGGCCGCGACGTTTCCGGGGGAGTGGAGCCCCTTGCAGGGGCGGTTCCGGTGCTCGGCTATCATGGATACCTTTTCCAGCGAGCGATGGGTTCTCCATGACGATACGGCGCAGCGTTCTCGAACTGATCGGCAACACCCCGATGCTGCGCGCGCAGCGCCTCGACACCGGGCCGTGCGAGCTGTTCCTGAAGCTGGAGAGCGCCAACCCGGGCGGCTCGATCAAGGACCGCATTGGCCTGTCGATGATCGAGGGTGCGGAGAAGGCCGGCAGGATCAAGCCCGGCGCGATCCTGGTCGAGGGCACCGCCGGCAATACCGGCCTCGGCCTCGCGCTGGTGGCGCAGGCCAAGGGCTACCGGCTGATCCTCGTGGTGCCGGACAAGATGAGCCGCGAGAAGATCTTCAACCTCAAGGCGATGGGTGCCGAGGTGGTGCTTACCCGCTCCGACGTCGCCAAGGGCCACCCCGAGTACTACCAGGACATGGCCGAGCGCATCGCGCGCGAAACGCCCGGCGCCTACTTCATCAACCAGTTCGGTAACCCCGACAACCCGCGGGCGCACATCGAGAGCACCGGGCCGGAGATCCTCGAGCAGATGGATGGCCGGGTCGACGCAGTGGTGCTGGGGTGCGGCTCATCCGGCACGCTTACGGGCCTGTCGCAGTACTTCGCCAAGACCTCGCCGCACACCGAGATCGTGCTGGCCGACCCGGTGGGTTCCATCCTCGCGCAGTACATCAACGAGGGCACGCTCTCCACCAAGTCGTCGAGCTGGCTGGTGGAAGGCATTGGCGAAGACTTCCTGCCGCCGATCAGCGATTTCTCGCGGGTGAAGAAAGCCTATGCGATCTCCGACAAGGAGAGCTTCCTCGCCGCGCGCGAGCTGCTGGCGAAGGAAGGCGTGCTGGGCGGTTCCTCCACGGGCACCCTGCTGGCCGCTGCGCTGAAGTATTGCCGCGAGCAGACCAGCCCGAAGCGTGTGGTGACCCTGGTCTGCGACACCGGCAACAAATACCTCTCCAAGCTGTACAACGACTACTGGATGCTGGACAACGGCTTCCTCGAGCGCGAGCAGCACGGCGACCTGCGCGACCTGCTGCTGCGTCCGTTCGCCAAGCGCGACACCGTGGTGATCGGTCCGCACGAGCTGCTGATCACCGCCTACACCCGCATGAAGCTGTACGACGTGTCGCAATTGCCGGTGATGGACGGCAACCGGCTGGTGGGCATCGTCGACGAGTCCGACGTGCTGCTGCACGTACACGCCGACGAGACGCGCTTCCGCGACCCGGTGTCGGTGGCGATGATCACCGACCTGCAGATGCTCGACGTGCGCTCGCCGATCGAGTCGCTGTTGCCGGTGTTCGAGCGCGGCCACGTGGCGATCGTGATGGACGGCGAGCAGTTCCTCGGCCTGATCACCCGCATCGACCTGCTGAACTGGCTGCGGCGCAAGGTGAACTGAGCCTCCGACATCGGTGTCGAAAGCCGGTTGAAACGCGCGGGCGGCACAGTCGCCGCCTTAGCTGTATCAACCGACACGGAGCTTGACCATGTGTGGAATCGTTGCCGCCGCCGCCCAGCGCGACGTGGCGCCGTTGCTGATCGCCGGCCTGAAGGCACTGGAATACCGCGGCTACGATTCGGCCGGCTTGGCCGTGCTGGAAGGCGGCGAGATCCATCGGGTGCGCGCCAAGGGCAAGGTGCGCGAGATGGAGGCGCAATACCTGGCCGCGCCGTTCCCCGGCGGCACCGGTATCGCGCACACGCGCTGGGCCACGCATGGCGTGCCGAACGAGGCCAACGCGCATCCGCACGTCGCCGGCCGCGTCGCCATCGTGCACAACGGCATCATCGAGAACTACGCCAGCCTGCGTGAGGCATTGAAGAGA
>JAJZGE010000512.1 GCA_021798675.1 Pseudomonadota bacterium
TCAGCACGATCGCCTTCAGTTCGGCGCGCTTGGCGGCGTACTTCTTGACGAGCTTGGTCCGCTTGATGTCGCGGTTGACCATCGAGGTCTTTGCCATATTTAACTCTCTTTTTGAAAAGTCCGGCCGAGGATGGCCGGTTTTTCTTCGATCAAGGACAACCGTCTTAATTACGGAACGGGAAGTTGAAGGCTTCCAGCAGTGCCTTGGCCTCGGCGTCGGTCTTCGCGGTCGTGGTGATCGCGATGTCCATGCCGCGCATCGCGTCGACGGCGTCGAAGTCGATTTCCGGGAAGATGATCTGTTCCTTCACGCCGAAATTGAAGTTGCCACGGCCGTCGAAGGCGCGGCCCGACACGCCGCGGAAGTCGCGGGTACGGGGCAGCGAGATGTTGATCAGGCGATCCAGGAACTCGAACATCTGGGCGCGGCGCAGGGTGACCTTGCAGCCGATCGGCCAGCCGTCGCGGATCTTGAACGAGGCCACGGAAACGCGCGCCTTGGTCGTGATCGGCTTCTGGCCCGAGATCTTCGCCATGTCGGCCACGGCGTTCTCGAGGATCTTCTTGTTGCCCGCGGCTTCGCCCACGCCCATGTTCAGCGTGATCTTGGTGATGCGGGGAACCTGCATCACGTTCTGGTAGCCGAACTTCTCGGTGAGCTTCGGCACTACCTGCTCTTTGTAAAACGTCTCAAGGCGCGTCATGTCATTAATCCTTACGCGTCCACGACCTCGCCAGTCGAACGGAACACGCGGACCTTGCGCCCATCAGCGAGCGTCTTGGCACCAACGCGTTCACCCTTGTTCGTGGCGGGGTTGAACAGCTGCACATTGGAGAGATGGATCGAGGCTTCGCGCTCGACGATGCCGCCGGCCTGGTTGGCCTGCGGATTCGGCTTGGTGTGGCGCTTGACCAGGTTCACGTTGGAGACGAACACACGCTCGCCTTCCACGCGCAGCACTTCGCCACGCTGGCCCTTGTTCTTGCCGGTGATCACGAGGACCTGATCACCCTTGCGGATACGGTTCATGTTCTGGACCTCGCTCAGAGCACTTCGGGCGCGAGCGAGACGATCTTCATGAACTTCTCGCTGCGCAGCTCGCGGGTGACCGGCCCGAAAATACGGGTGCCGATCGGCTCGAGCTTGTTGTTGAGGAGCACCGCTGCGTTGCCGTCGAAACGGATCAGCGAGCCATCGGGACGGCGCACGCCCTTGGCGGTACGAACCACCACGGCGTTGTACACCTCGCCCTTCTTCACCTTGCCGCGCGGAATGGCATCCTTCACGGTGACCTTGATCACGTCACCGATGGCGGCGTAACGGCGCTTGGAGCCACCGAGCACCTTGATGCACATCAGTTCCTTGGCGCCGCTGTTGTCCGCCGCGGAGAGCGTGCTTTGCATCTGGATCATGTCTGCACCCTCCCTTAGACGTTAGCGCGGGTAACGATTTCGACCACGCGGTGATGCTTGGTCTTGGACAGCGGGCGGCATTCGGCGATGCGCACGAGGTCGCCCTCGTTCGCGCCGATGTCGTCCTGCGCATGCAGCTTGGTCGACCGGCGCACGATCTTGCCGACCAGGCCGTGCTGCACCTGGCGCTCGATCAGGACGGTGACCGTCTTGTCCATCTTGTTGCTGATGACGCGCCCTTCGAGGGTACGCGCCTGCTTCTGGTTGTCGCTCATGTCGGCGGTCCCTTACTTCTTGCCGCCGAGCACGAACTTCGTGCGGGCGATGTCGCGCCGGACGCGGCGCAGCTGATGTGGCTGGTTGAGCTGTCCGGCACCCTTCTGCATGCGCAGGTTGAACTGCTCCTTGCGCAGGTCCAGCAGGTGCTGATTGAGCTCTTCGGCCGACTTGTTGGTCAGATCTTTGATGGCCATATCACATCACCGCCCGGGTCACGAACTGGGTCTGCACCGAGAGCTTGGCGGCGGCCAGGCGGAATGCCTCGCGCGCCGACGCCTCGTCGATGCCCTCGATTTCATAAAGCATGCGGCCGGGCTGGATCGGGGCGACCCAGAATTCGACGCCGCCCTTGCCGGCGCCCATACGCACTTCGATCGGCTTCTTGGTGATCGGCTTGTCCGGGAACACGCGGATCCACAGCTTGCCGCCACGCTTCACGAAGCGGGTGATGCAACGACGACCGGCTTCGATCTGGCGAGCGGTGAGCGCGCCATGGGTGGTCGCCTTCAGGCCGAATTCGCCGAAGCTGACGAGGTTGGCGCAATGCGCCAGACCGTCGTTACGGCCCTTGAACTGCTTGCGGTATTTGGTTCGCTTGGGTTGCAACATGGCAACTCTCCTTACTTCGCCGCACGCTCGCGACGGCCTTCGCCATCACGACGCGATTCACGGTCACGGCGGCCTTCGCCACCTTCACGGCGCGCCGGCGCCGGGGACTCGTCCTTCGGTTCCTGGCCGATCTGGGCCACGTCGAAGATCTCGCCCTTGTAGACCCACACCTTGATGCCGATGATGCCGTACTGCGTCTTGGCTTCGGCGGTGCCGTAGTCGATGTCCGCGCGCAGGGTATGCAGCGGTACGCGGCCTTCGCGAGCCCACTCGGAACGGGCGATCTCGGCGCCGTTCAAACGGCCCGAAACGTTGATCTTGATGCCCAGCGCGCCCAGGCGCATCGCATTGCCCACCGAGCGCTTCATCGCGCGACGGAACATGATGCGGCGCTCGAGCTGCTGCGCGATCGACTCGGCCACCAGCTGAGCGTCCAGTTCGGGCTTGCGCACTTCGTTGACGTTGATGTGCGTGGGAACGCCCATCAGGTCGCTGACTTCCTTGCGCAGCTTCTCGATGTCCTCGCCCTTCTTGCCGATCACCACGCCCGGACG
>JAJZGE010000513.1 GCA_021798675.1 Pseudomonadota bacterium
GCAGGTCGTCGTTGCGGAAACCGAACTTTTCGTGCTCGGTGCCGATGCGCCAGGCCTCGCGCGGCTTCTCGCCGGCGGCGACATAGTCGACCAGTTGCTGGCGCCCCTCGATGGGCGTGCTCTTGATGGCGCTGGGGATGGACACGGGCACGGCCTCGCTGAGTGAGTCACCGACTATGGAGGCGTCGCGCGGCCACGAAAAGGGGTTGACGGAAAATATTTGTACGAGGCGGTACAGGTGCAGGCCGGGCCGACCTCAGTGAGAGTCGTAGGCCGGGCAGGCCAGGCGTTGCAGCAGTGCACCGGGCAGGTGCCGGCGGCGACCGATGCTGGCCAGCGTGGCGCCGGGCTTGCGGATCAGCCGGTCGTCCGCACAGGCATCGGCGCCGTGGTCGAGCAGGTGTTGCACGATCTCAGCGTGGCCGCCGATGACGGCCGTGGTCAAGGCGTCGCCCACGCCGGGAGCCTCCCGCGCCATGGTGTTGGCGTGATGGCGCAGCAGCACGTCCAGCGTGGCCACGTCGTCGCACAGGGCAGCCAGCGGCAGGGCCGGACCGACGAGGTTCCCGCTATTGCCCATGAGGCCGGCCGACTGGAACGCTGCCAAGGCCTTGGGGCCGAAACGCGGATCGTGTGCCATGTCGCTCACGGTCTGCTGGTAGAAGCCGCTCTTGAACGGCGGCAGCCGCACCGGTGCATCCGCATCGGCGCCATCGGCCAGCAGGCCATCGACCACGGCGGGTCGGAACGTATTGGCTGCGGTAATCATGGCGACCTGGCGCCAGTGCGCCTGCTCGTGCGGCGGCAGTGCGGCAAGACCTTGCCGCACCTGCGGCAGCTTGCCGTCGATGGCGTCGAGCATCACGGCGGCCACAGCGGGCGGTGCGTCGTAGAGATCGTGTTGCCAGAGTTCGCGGACCGCGGGCATCGTTTGCCGGCAGAGGTTGGTGGTGGGGACCGGCTCCTGGGCGAAGGCGGGCTGCATCACGTAAAGCGCGCAGGCGAGCAGGGCGAGACGAGCGAGCATTCCGTGTTTCCTCGCATCAGGTATCGCCAGCATGGAACCTGTCGCAAGCCGCGGCAAGCGGATACGACAAGGCAGGCGCGTGGCCGGCCTTGGTGCGGTGGACGGGTGGTGCGTCGGGGCCAGAGCCTGTGCTGGATACCCGGAAAGGGCTGTCCTGCCCTCTCCGGGCTCGCCGGTTTCGGGCATGGCCCGAAACCGGCTCCGTCGCTCGATCTCGATGCGATCGAGCGGCGAGCGCGCCGTCCATGGCGCGCTAAGGGCTGGCTGAGCCAGCCCTTAGCGCTTCATCGAGTTGAAGAACTCGTCGTTGGACTTGGTGTTCTTCATCTTGTCGAGCATGAATTCCATCGCGGCCAGCTCGTCCATCGGATGCAGCAGTTTGCGCAGGATCCAGATCTTGGCCAGCATGTCAGGGTCGATCAGCAGGTCCTCGCGGCGGGTGCCGGAGCGGTTGATGTCGATCGCCGGGTAGACGCGCTTTTCGGAGATGCGGCGGCTCAGGTGCACTTCCATGTTGCCGGTGCCCTTGAACTCCTCGTAGATCACCTCGTCCATCTTGCTGCCGGTGTCGATCAGCGCAGTGGCGATGATGGTGAGGCTGCCGCCTTCCTCGACGTTGCGCGCGGCGCCGAAGAAGCGCTTCGGGCGCTGCAGCGCATTGGCGTCCACGCCGCCGGTGAGCACCTTGCCGGAGCTCGGCACCACGGTGTTGTAGGCACGGGCCAGGCGGGTGATCGAGTCGAGCAGGATCACCACGTCCTTCTTGTGCTCGACCAGGCGCTTGGCGCGCTCGATCACCATCTCGGCGACCTGCACGTGGCGCACGGCCGGTTCGTCGAAGGTGGAGGAGATGACCTCGGCGCGCACGGTGCGGGCGATCTCGGTCACTTCCTCCGGGCGCTCGTCGACCAGCAGGATGATCAGGTGCGCTTCGGGGTGGTTGTACTGGATCGCCTGGGCGATGTTCTGCAGCATCATCGTCTTGCCCGACTTGGGCTGGGAGACGATCAGGCCGCGCTGGCCCTTGCCGATCGGCGCGACCAGGTCGAGGATGCGGCCGGTGATGTCCTCGCTCGAACCGTTGCCGCGCTCCAGCTTGTAGGCCTTGCGCGGAAACAGCGGGGTGAGGTTCTCGAACAGCATCTTGTTCTTCGACGCCTCCGGCGGATCGCCGTTGATGTCGTCGACGCGCAGCATGGCGAAGTAGCGCTCGCCTTCCTTGGGATGACGCACGCGCCCGGTGATGTAGTCGCCGTTGCGCAGGTTGAAGCGGCGGATCTGGCTGGGGCTGACGTAGATGTCGTCGGGACCGGCCAGGTAGCTTTCGTCGGCCGAGCGCAGGAAGCCGAAGCCGTCCTGCAGGATTTCCAGCACACCCTCGGCCCAGATGCCGCCGCCGGAGCGGGCATGCGCCTTCAGGATCGAGAAGATCACGTCCTGCCGGCGCGCACGCGCCACGCCCTCGCGGATGCCCAGCGACTCGGCATAGGCAATCAGCTGCGGCGCCTTCATGCGCTTCAGCTCGGTGAGGTTGATCAGGCGGTCGTCCGCGCCCGGATCGGCGTTGTCGTCGTCCACCGGCAGGCCGTGCGGGTTGTTGTAGCGCGGGCTGTTGCCGCCGCCGTTGCCGCCCTGCTGCTGGCGTTGCTGGTTGCGCTCGTGGCGCCGGCGCCGGCCGCGTCCTTCGCGGTCGTTGCGGTTGTTCTGGCCCGGCTGCTGCGGATTCTGCGGCTGCCCGCCCTCGCGCGCCTCGGGCGCGGTAGGGGATTCGCCGGCGGGCGCGGTGGCTGCCGGCGGCGTGGTTGCCGGTGCGGGCGCGGGCGCAG
>JAJZGE010000514.1 GCA_021798675.1 Pseudomonadota bacterium
GTCGAGCTGCTGCGCCGCTTCAACCTCAGCTTTGCGATCTACGATGAGGAACGCTGCGAGGCGCTGGGCCAGGACAGCAGCGAGCACGACGAGATGGCCGATGCATCCGGCCACGCCAGCAATCCGTTCGAGGACGAACAGCTGGTGATCGCCGACTTCGGCTTTCTGGAAGGCTCGCCGAAGTACGCCGCGCAGCTGCTGGCGGCGCCGTGGGACCTGCTGGTGGTCGACGAGGCGCACCACCTCGCCTGGTCGCCGGAAGCGGCCAGCCCGCGCTATGCGATGGTGGCGCAACTGGCGGCGGCGATTCCCGGCGTGATCCTGCTTACCGCCACCCCCGAGCAGTTGGGTCGCAGCGGCCACTTCGCCCGCCTGCGCCTGCTTGATCCGCAGCGCTACCACGATCTGGACGGCTATCTGGCCGAGGCCGAGACCTACCAGACGCTGTCGAAAATCGCCGACAAGCTGCTCGACGGCGAGCCGCTCGGCGCGACCGATCGTCAGACGCTCGCCGGGGCGTTTGACGGCGATGCGGCGCTCACCGCGCTGCTGGCGGACAGCGCCGAACCCGCCAGTGCACGCGAACTGCTGGCGGCCCTGATCGACCGCCACGGCACCGGCCGCGCGATGTTCCGCAACCGTCGCGCCAGCATCGGCGGCTTTCCCCGCCGCGTACCCGAATGGCACCTGCTGCCGGCCGACGCGCTGGACGAAGTCGCGCGCCAGTCACTGCTGGCCGAGTTCCACGCCGACATCCAGCAGCCGCCAGGACTGCTCGAGGTGGACTACGCCGGCGATCCGCGCATCGAGCTGCTGGTCCGCCTGCTCGACCAGCACCCGCGCGACAAATTCCTGCTGATCTG
Organism: Pseudomonadota bacterium; assembly: GCA_021798675.1. Next base: position 864 of record JAJZGE010000514.1, read on the forward strand.
CCGCAGCCAGGCCAAGGTGCTGGCGCTGGAGGACGCGCTGCGCACGCGCAGCGGCGTGGGCGTGGCGCGCTTCCACGAAGGCCTGGGCATCATCCAGCGCGACCGCAACGCGGCGTTTTTCGCCCAACCCGATGGCGCGCGCCTGCTGCTGTGCTCGGAGATCGGCTCGGAAGGCCGCAACTTCCAGTTCGCGCACCGGCTGGTGCTGTGGGACCTGCCGCTCGATCCGGACTTGCTCGAACAGCGGATCGGCCGGCTTGACCGCATCGGCCAGCGGCACGACATCCACATCCATATCCTGGCCGTGGCCGACAGCGCCCAGCACGTGCTGGCGCGCTGGTACGACGAGGGCATCGATGCATTCCGCAGCAGCCCGGCCGATGGCCGCGAGCTGCTGCGCCGCTACGCCGAGCCGCTGGCGCGGCTGGCCGACGAGCACGCACGCGGCGACGACAACCGCGACCAGGAGCTGGATGCGCTGCTGGCCGAGACCCGTGCCAGCCACCAGCAGATGGCCGAGCTGATGCTTGCCGGTCGCGACCATCTGCTGGAACTGGCCGCCAGCCGCGACCTGCACGCCGACGAGCTGCAGCAGGCATTCGCCCGCGACGACCAGGACCCCGGCCGCGACGCGTTCGTGCAGCGCCTGCTGGAGGCGTTCGGCATCCATGCCGAGGAGCTTGGTGGCCAGGTGCTGCTGCTCGATCCGCAATACCTCTCCACCGATGCCCTGCCCGGCTTCGCCGAGGGCCCGCAGTCCGTCACCTTCGCGCGCGAGGTGGCGCTGGCGCGCGAGGAGCTGCCGCTGCTGCGACTGGATCATCCGCTGGTGGCCGGCGCGCTGGATCTGGCGCTGTCCGGCGAGCAGGGCAACGCCGCGTTCATGGTCGACGACGTGCTGCCGCCACGCACCGCCCTGCTGCAATGCGTCTACCTGCTGGAATGCGTGGCGCACCGCCGGCTCGACGCCGAACGCTTCCTGCCGGCGCTGCCGATCGTGGTCACGGTGGATACCCGACTGGCCGAGCGCGCCGATTTCGCACCCAGCGAGATCGCCCTGCGCAAGGCCGGCGACCGCAACATCGAGGTGGCGCGCTACCGCAAGTTCCTCGGCAAGCTGGTGCCGCCGATGCTCGAACGCAGCGAAGCGCTGGCCGGCGTCCGCGCGCAGGCGAGCATCAGCGAAGCGCTGGCGCTGGCCAGCGCCGAACTGGATGCGGAGCTGTCGCGACTGCTGGCGCTGCGCGCGGTGAATCCATCAGTCAGTGCGGCGGAAATCGCCGCAGTGCGTGATGAGCGGTCCGAATTGCTGGCGGCGCTGCCGCAGTCACGGCTGCGGCTGGACGCGGTGCGCTTCGTGGTCAGCGCGGATTTTCTGGCGCTGCGCTGAGAAGCTGTGACTATTCAGCCTCTCAGGCCGGCCAGGGAGGGCCGGTCGCGGATCGGGCACGGAAGTGCCTGATCCGCGTGAGCGAGTCCGGACATGCGCCGGACTCGCGATGGAAGGAAACCACAGGAAGTGGTTTTCTTCACAAGCTCTGAGGCTCAGCGCAGCAGGCGCCGCTTCGGCTTCAGCGGCAGCCGCCCGCGCCAGTACTGGATCAGCACGATACCGCCGAGCATGCCACCAAGGTGGGCGAAATGCGCCACGCCCGGCTCAATGCCGGTCACGCCCATGGTGAGCTCCAGCACGGCATAGCCCGTCACGAAAAGCCACGCCGGCATCGGGATAGGCAGAAACATCAGCATCACTTTCTCATGCGGATACATCATGCCGAACGCCAGCAGCAGGCCGAAGATCGCCCCGGAGGCTCCCAGCGTGGGCCCGTATTCGGCCGGCGGAAAAAACCACAGCACGGCCAGCTGCAGCAACGAGGCGACGAGGGCGCACACGAAGTAGTAGAGGATGAATTCGCGCGCACCCAACGTGCGCTCGATCGCGCCGCCGAACATGTACAACGCAATCATGTTGAACAGGATGTGGGGAATA
>JAJZGE010000515.1 GCA_021798675.1 Pseudomonadota bacterium
CGATCGCGGCAAGCGCGAACATCGCGCCGGCCAGCGCAAACAGCAGGCTGCCACGCATGGCTTGCCGGCTCCCGGTCACGCCGCGCCGTCGAATTCCTGCGGGGCGTCGTTGATGCCGTCGTCATCGTGCGCTTCCGGCTCCTGATCCGGCGCCAGCAGTCGAACCAGTTCCGCCTCGATGCCCTCGAGGTCGGGGATCACGGCGACGTCGTCGCGCACCAGCACCTGGGCGCGCACGCCGGCAGGCAGGGCATTGCCGTCGTGGGTGGGAATGATCAGTTCCGAGTTCAGCGTTGTCAGTCGCGGGAAGCCCTGGGTAAGCACGGCGATGAACGGCATCGTCGGATGGCTGCCAAGCGCCTTCAGCACGGCCACGCGCACGGTGAGCTCGGCATCGCCGTCGTCGGCGCCGGCAAGCCGCGAGAACGACACCAGCGGCACGCGCCAACCGCGCCAGGCGAAACGGCCGAGCAGCCACTCGGGAGCGTTCGCCACCGCCTCGTGGGCAGGCAGGGTGATCACTTCAGCCACGGTGGCGTTGGGCAGCAGCAGGCGCAGGCTGCCGGCCGGCACCAGCACGCAACGGATTTCGCGGGGCAACTCGACGCTCATGGATAGACCTCGATCAGATGCGCCGCCAGTTCGTGCAGCGTTCCGGAATAACTCACCAGCCGCTCGGCGAAGAGGCTGCCGACCATGTCGTCGTAGTGCTCTCCATCGACAGCCTCCACCCAGATCTGGCCGCCACGGTCGTGGATCGCCTGCGCACCGGCCACCGCATCGGTGGAGCGGCCGGCGAACACGATGCCCAGCGCATCGCGCGCGAACGCGCTCGCCGCCATGCTGAAACTGGCATCGATCGACGGCTCCTGCCCCGCCTGCAATTCGACCTTGCCGTCGCGGCGCAACTGTACCTGGCTATCCGCCGGCGCCAGCAGCACCTCGCCGCCGCGCGCGCGGCTGCCATGCGTGGCCAGACGCACCGGCAGGATGGAATGGGTGGACAGGCGCTCCAGCACGGCCTCGACCGGTTGCTCGCCAAAGTGCTGGGTAAGCAGGATGGTGTGGCGCGCATTGGCCGGCAGCCTGGCGAGGAACTCGCAGACCGAGGCCAGGCCATCGGCGGAGGCGCCCAACAGGACCACCCGGCTGAGTGCACCGTCGAGGTCGTCCAGCAGCATCTCGGTGGGCTCCCAGGACTGCGGCGCCACGGCTTCTTCCATCGACACCAGCTCCAGGCTCAGGGTCGGCACGAAGTCGTCCGCCGCGGGTTCGACGTCGGGCGCGAGAAAATCCGCGGCGCTGAGCTTCTCGATGCCGAAATCGGCGGCCTTCGCCGGGGTAACGGCAGCCTCGTCATGATCGACCAGCGCCCAGCTGTGCGGCACGGAAGGCGCCTTCGCCACAGGTTCCGGCGCCGGGGCGGCGTTCGCCCGCTCGTCGCCATGCGGCGCCAGACTGAAGTTGCCATCGTGCAGCGGCAATTCCTGGCGCGGCGCGATGGCGGCTGTGGCATCTTCCGCCGGCAACAGCGCATCGCCAGCGAGCAGCGCAGCCAGTTCAGCCTCGAGGTCATCCGATTCGGCAAGGTCCTGCCCCTGCCCCCCGCTTTCATGGAGTGGCACGGCCGGCGTGGCAGCGACAGACCGCTGCAGTTCATCCGGCGCCTCGGACGCCGATGTCTCAGGCTCGGCGAGCAGCGCCGCCAGTTCCGCCTCCAGGTCGTCGGAGGTCGGGGCTTCGGATGCCTCAGGTTCGACGCCTGCGCTATCAGGCTCTGCCGGTGCCTGCGCGGATGCGCTTTCTGTCTCCTGTGCCGGTGGTTCCGTGGGGCCGGCAACGGCAGGTGCCGGCCCCACCGCCTGGGCGCCGGCCGGCCGCGGCGGATCGACATCGCCGCCGGCCAGCACTTTCACGGCAAAGTGGCGCGCCCAGCGCGCCCGATCCCAGCCGCTCAGCGCGCGGCTGGCACGGGCGTCGTTGAACACCAAGCGCGGGCGATCGCCATCGACCATGCCGAACAGGCGGTCGAAGGCATCGTCATCGTCGTCGTCCAAGTTCACCACCAGCACGTCGGGATCGTGCTGGTGCAAGGTGGCGGCATCGAAGCCCGCGACGGCACCTTCGTGCACGATGCGGGCGCCACATTCCTGAAGGACCTGGCGCAGATGCGCGCCCAGCTCGGCATCGTCGAACAGCAACGCCACCGAAGGCTGTGTTTCAACCATGGTGCGGCTCCTGCGCAAGCTGCTCGACGGCGCGACGCTCCAGCGCCTCGGCACGCTGGTCCAGCACCTCGGCGATCTGCGACAGCAGTTCGGCCTCCTGGTACGGCTTGCCGAGATAACGATCCACGCCGATGTCGAACGCACGCTGGCGGTGCTTCTCGCCGGTACGCGAGGTGATCATGATGATCGGCACGTCGCGCAGACGCGGATCCGCCTTCATGTGGGTAGCCAGCTCGTAGCCGTCCATGCGCGGCATCTCGATGTCCAGCAGCATCAGGTCGGGCACTCGCTCGTGCAGCTTTTCCAGCGCGTCCACGCCATCCTTTGCGGTACCTACCTCGTACTCGTGGCGCTCCAGCACGCGACCGGTGACCTTGCGCATGGTGATCGAGTCGTCGACCACCATGACCAGCGGGCGGGCACGCTGCTCTTCGATCTTCGGCAGCTCGACCGCGGCAAGGCCCTCGGACAGGCGCTGCTCGCGGCGCGCGATGCCACTGCGGACCAGCGGCGCCAGGTCGAGAATCACCAGCACCGAGCCATCGCCCATGATGGTGGCGCCGAGCACGCCCGGCACCGAACTGACCTGTGGGCCGACCGACTTGACCACGATTTCGCGCGAGC
>JAJZGE010000516.1 GCA_021798675.1 Pseudomonadota bacterium
ACCCCGCGCGAGGCCAAGGTGCTGCGCATGCGCTTCGGCATCGACATGAACACCGACCACACCCTGGAAGAGGTCGGCAAGCAGTTCGACGTCACCCGCGAGCGCATCCGCCAGATCGAGGCCAAGGCGCTGCGCAAGCTGCGCCACCCCAGCCGCTCCGAGCAGCTGCGTTCCTTCCTCGACGTGGATTGAGCGAGTGCACTTCCCCGCCCTCCTGGCGGGGCGGGGCAGAAGACACGACAACGGCCGCGCAAGCGGCCGTTGTCGCATGGGCGGCGGTTGCGCTCGGGCACGTGGCGCCGGCGACTCAGAAATGCCACAGTTTCCGCAGCTAGCATGCGCGCCCAGCCCGACCCCGCGGTCGGCAGGCGGCCTGCCGGCATGGCCGAACCGGCCCAGCCGGCCGCAAGGCCGTTTACCCGCAAACCCAGGAGCGCGCAAACCCATGACGCAAACGCCATCCCCTGTCGCCGCCCCGGCTGCGGCGAGCCGCTACGACCGCGCCACTATCGTCCTGCATTGGCTCACCGCGGTGCTGGTGCTCGTGCTCTTTGCGTTGGCCATGCTGTGGGACTTCATGCCCCATGACGTGCACAAGCAGATGCAATCCCTGCACATCTCGCTGGGCATCGTGCTTGCGGCGGTGCTGTTGCTGCGCCTGGTGTGGCGCGCCACGCGCGGCAGGCGGCTGCCGATGGCCGTCGAGGGGCTGCAAGGCAAGGCGGCCAAGGCGATGCACTACCTGCTCTACCTGCTGCTGGTGGCGCAGGTGATCCTCGGCTTTGCCTGGCGCTGGGCGCAGGCCGAGGTCTTCCAGTTCTTCGACCTGTTTCCGCTGCGCTTTGCCGACGTCAGGAACGGCCCGCTGGCGCACCTCTTCGGCAACCTGCATGACGTCATCGGCTGGACCATCGTGATCCTGGCCGGCCTCCACGCCGCGGTCGCGCTGGTTCACCACCACGTGCTCAAGGATGGCGTGCTGAAGCGGATGATGGGCGGCGGCAGGCCATGAGCCGCATGCATCGGGAGTCGCATCGGGCAAGCCGCGCGGGTTGGCTGCGCGCGGCCGTGCTGGGCGCCAACGACGGCATCATCTCCACCGCCAGCCTGGTGCTGGGCATGGCTTCGGCCGCATCGGGCAAGCACGCGGTGCTGCTGGCCGGCGTGGCGGGCTGGATTGCCGGCGCGATGTCGATGGCGGCCGGCGAGTACGTCTCGGTGAGCTCGCAGTCGGACACCGAGCACGCCGACCTGGCGCGCGAGCGCCGCGAGCTGGCGGAAGATCCCGAATCGGAAGCGAAGGAACTAGCGCAGATCTATGTGGCGCGCGGACTGACCACGGAGTTGGCGCACCAGGTAGCGGACCAGCTCATGGCCCACGACGCCCTCAGCGCGCATGCGCGGGACGAACTGGGCATCTCCGAGTTCACGGCGGCACGCCCGGTGCAGGCCGCGCTGACCTCGGCGGCCACCTTCTCCGTCGGTGCCGCGGCGCCGTTGCTGCTGGTGCTGGTGGCACCGGATTCGCGGCTGGTGCCGCTGGTCGCGGTCGGCTCGATCCTCTGCCTCATCCTGCTCGGCGTGGCCAGCGCGAAGACCGGCGGCGCCAAGGTACCGAAACCGGCATTGCGGGTGGTGCTGTGGGGAGCGCTGGCGATGGCGCTCACCGCCGGCATCGGCCTGCTCGCCGGAAAGGTCGTGTAGGAAAGACTTCGTCGGCGAGGCGTCGGGCAGCGAGAGCCCCGCCTGGCAAGGCGGGGCTTTTGATTTCCGCACGGGGCCTGCTTGCCCGGCAGGGATGCAACGTGCATCCGCCCGGCGCGACGTCGCATCCTGCGCCCGCGGCAGTTCAGGCCTGCACGGTGGTTGTCGTATCGGCGGCCAACGGCCGGGCGGGATCGGCCAGGCCTGCATCCGCCCGCTCGGCAAGCAGCGAGCTGGCCAGCTGGATCAGCGAGCCCAGGCCGTGCCCGCCGCTGTCGCCGCCCAGTGCGATTTTCGGCACGATGGCGATCTGGCCATCGCGGATCGCCTCGGCGAACTGCGCGCCCAACGTGTTGATCAGCTGCAGCCGCGCGCCCTCGCCGGTCAGCGCCTGTGCCTTGGCCTGGATCGCCTCGGCCTCCGCCTTGCCGACCGCGGCGATCGCCGAGGCACGGCCGTCGCCCTCCGCACTCAGGCGGCGACGCTCGGCGTCGGCGTTGATGCCGATCACTTCGGCGCGCTTGTTGGCCTCCACCACGGCGGCCTCGCCGACGTTCTTCTTGATCGCGATCTGGATCGACGAGTTGGTCAGCTCCGCCTGGATCTCGGTGGTGGCGCGGGCCTCGCGCAGCGAACGCTCCTTCAGCGCCGACTGCTCCTGCAGCTCGTAGGTGGCCACCTGCTCGATCGCCACCTGGCGGTCGCGCAGCTGGTTGAGGATGGTGTCGATGCGTGCGCCCGAGGCGTTGCCGGAGCTGCCGTGCGGCGTGCCGATCAGCACTTCCTGCAGCTCCAGATTGTAGGCGGCGAAGCGTTCCTTCATCTCGGTGCCGGCCTGCATCTGGATCGCCGCGCGGTCCTGGATCAGCTGGATCAGCGTCTTGGTCTGGCCGATGTTCTTGAAGTACGCGCTGACCATCGGATCCAGCGTCTGGTCGACCAGGCGCTTGATGTCGCCGAAGCGCTGCACCACCAGCGGTGCCTTGCGGTAGTCGATATGCACCACCACCGACAACGGCAGCAGCGGCTCGAACGCATCCTTGGTGATCAGCGAAACCTCGGAGAGGTTCTCGTCGTACTTGTGCAGGTCGGTCACCTCCGGCGTCCACTTGAGGATGAAGTTGGTGGTGGG
>JAJZGE010000517.1 GCA_021798675.1 Pseudomonadota bacterium
GCGGCGCTGAACTGGCAGGCCGGCGTGGATGTCTGCATGACGCGCGCCGACCACGCCTCCGGCAGCGACCGGCTGGCGGAGTGCGCGGTCCATTACGGCTGGGCCGACGACGCCATCGTGGTGAACCTGCAGGGCGACGAGCCGTTCGCCCCGGCCGCCGGCATCCGCGCCGTGGCGCAGGCGCTGGCCGAGGATGATGCGCCGATGGCGACGCTGGCCACGCCGCTGCTCGACGCCGCGGAGCTGTTCGACCCCAACGTGGTGAAGCTGGTGCGCGCGGTGAACGGGCGTGCGCTGTATTTCAGCCGGGCGCCGCTGCCGTGGGCGCGCGATGCGTTCGCGCTTGCGCGCGAGGCGCTGCCAGCGGATGCGCCCTTTCTGCGGCATATCGGCATCTACGCCTACCGGGCCGGGTTTCTGGCGTGCTACACCCGCATGCAGCGCACGCCGCTGGAACAGGCCGAATCGCTGGAGCAGTTGCGCGTGCTCGAGCACGGCCATGCGATCGCGGTGCGGCTCACGCCCGAGCCGTTTCCGCCCGGCATCGACACGCCGGCCGATCTCGAGCGCGCCGAGGCGTGGCTGCGCGCGCACGGCTGAGCCCGCTCGCGAAGGCTCGTGGCCGCTCCGGCGCATGCCGGCAGCCGCTAGAATGCGCGCATGCAGTCCGCGCATTCGCCGCCGTTCGACGGCAAGGCCTTCGTCAGCACGCTCAGTTCCTCGCCCGGGGTCTACCGTCATTTCGACGCCGCCGGCGAGCTGCTGTACGTCGGCAAGGCAGGCAACCTCAAGAAGCGGGTCGGCAGCTATTTCCTGAAGCCGCGGATGGAGCCGCGGATCGCCGCGATGGTGGCGCAGATCGCGCGCATCGAGATCACCGTCACGCGCACCGAGGGCGAGGCGCTGCTGCTCGAATCGCAGCTGATCAAATCGCTCAAGCCGCGCTACAACATCCTGCTGCGCGACGATAAAAGCTATCCCTACATCTATCTGTCCAGCGGCGAGGATTACCCGCGGCTGGCCTTCCATCGCGGCGCGCGCAACTTGCCGGGGCGCTATTTCGGGCCGTACCCGAGCACCTACGCGGTGCGCGAAAGCCTCAGCCTGATGCAGAAGCTGTTCAAGGTGCGCCAGTGCGAGGACAGCTATTTCCGCAATCGCTCGCGGCCCTGCCTGCAGCACCAGATCGGCCGCTGCACCGCGCCGTGCGTGCAGCTGATCGGCGTGCAGGACTACGCCAGCGACGTGCGGCATGCGCAGATGTTCCTGGAAGGGCGCAGCCCCGCGGTGCTCGACGAGCTGGGCGAGGCGATGGAGCGCGCCAGCCAGTCGCTGGCGTTCGAGCGGGCCGCCGTGCTGCGCGATCAGGTCGCCGCCCTGCGCCAGCTGCAGGCGCAGCATCACGTGCAGGGCGCCAGCGCCGACATGGACGTGATCGCCTGCCGCATCGAATCGGGCATGGCCTGCGTGAGCGTGTTGTTTTTCCGCAACGGCATCAGCCTGGGCACGCGCGATTTCTTTCCGCGGCTGCTACTGGATGCCGCGCCGGCCGATGTGCTGGCGCAGTTCATTGCGCAGTACTACCTGGATCGGCTCGTCCCGCGCGAACTGATCCTGGGCGAGGCGATACCCGATCAGACGCTCCTGGCCGAACTGCTGGCGCAGCAGTGCGGCCATGCGGTGGAGCTGAAATCCAGCGTGCGCGGCGATCGCGCGCAGTTCCTGCAGATGGCCGAGCGCAATGCGCAAGCCTCGCTGACCGTGCGGCTGGCCAGCCGGCAGACGCTGCGCGCGCGCTTCGACGACTTGCAGAAGGTGCTGGAACTGGCCACGGCGCCGCGGCGCATCGAGTGCTTCGACATCAGTCACACGATGGGCGAGGCCACCGTGGCGTCCTGCGTGGTGTTTGGGCCAGAGGGGCCGGAAAAGTCGCACTACCGCCGCTTCAATATCACCGGCATCACACCCGGCGACGATTACGCGGCGATGCATCAGGCGCTGACCCGGCGCTTTCGCAAGCTGGCCGAAGGCGAAGGCGCGCGCCCCGACCTGCTGCTGATCGATGGCGGCAACGGGCAGGTGGCGCAGGCGCTGGACGTGTTGCAGCAGCTTGGTGTCAGCGGCATCGAAGTGGTCGGCGTGGCGAAGGGGCCAGGCCGGCGCGCTGGTGAGGAAACCCTGGTGCTGGCGCGCATGCAGCCGGGCAGCGCGGGCCGCGAGCTGCACCCCGGCTCGTCTTCGCCGGCGCTGCACCTGGTCGCCGCAGTGCGCGACGAGGCCCACCGCTTCGCGATCAGCGGCCACCGCAAGCGGCGCGAGAAGGCGCGCGAGCGCAGCGTGCTGGAGGACGTGCCGGGCATCGGCGCGCGGCGGCGCGCGGCGCTGCTCAAGGCCTTCGGCGGCCTGTCCGGCGTGGAAGGTGCCGGCGTGGAGGAGCTGATGCAGGTCAAGGGCATCGATCGCGGGCTGGCCGAACGCATCTACGCCAGCCTGCACGGCTGAGCCTGCACGAATAGAATCCGCCGCCGCACTTCATCCGCCGGCGGGCGACGTGCGACACTGCGGCAAATCTCTGGATCGACCCATGCGCATCAACCTGCCCACCTGGCTGACCCTGTTTCGCGTCGGCTTGCTGCCGGTGATGGTGGCGGTGTTCTATCTGCCGTTTCCCGGTCACAACATCACCGCCGCGATCGTGTTCGTGCTGGCGGCGCTGACCGACTGGCTGGACGGTTATCTGGCGCGGCGGATGAAGCTGACCTCGGCGTTCGGTGCGTTCCTCGATCCGGTGGCCGACAAGCTGATGGTCACGGTGACGCTGTTCCTGCTGGT
>JAJZGE010000518.1 GCA_021798675.1 Pseudomonadota bacterium
CAAGCCGGTGGTGACGTTCAACAATCGCCGCCCCGGCCCGCAGCTGATCGACATCCACGACACGAAGGATTTCGAACCGGCGATCGAACGCGCGCTGAGCCGGCCGCCCGAGCTGATGCAGGCCATCCGCGCGTATGCCGACGCGATCCACCCCTACCGCGACGGCCGCTCCAGCGAACGCGTGCTGGACGCCATCGACACCTTCGTCGCCCGTGGCGGCCGCAACCGCCGCGCCAAGCCCGCCAACCTGTGGCGCAAGCTGAAGATCCGCCGTCGCATCGGCTACTGGGGGCCGGCGCGCTGGCCGCGCTGAGCGGCGGCGATCAGCGTTCCCGCAAGGGATCGAGCAGGCGCTTCAGGCCGTTGTGGTCGATCTCCAGCATCAGCGCAAGCAGGCGACCCAACTCGCCGGGCGGAAAGCCCTGGCGCGCGAACCACGCCAGGTAGGCACCGGGCAGGTCGGCCAGCAGGTGGCCCTTGTACTTGCCGAACGGCATGCGCATCGTCGCCAGGCGCTTGAGGTCGTCGGCTTCCATCAGTCCGCCGCCACGCAGCGCCCCTGCGCCCATGCGCGCAGCGCCTCCACCTGTTCGCGCATCAACACCGACAGCGGGCGGGTCTGCCCCAGCGCGGCGCGCAGCGTGGCCTGGTCCAGCGTGCCGCCGCCGGCGACGTCGTACAGCGCGCTGACCACGGCCTGTTCGATCTCGGCGCCGGAGAAGCCTTCGCTGGCCTCGGCCAGCGCGGGCAGGTCGAACACGGCCGGGTCGAGCTGGCGACGCGTGAGGTGCATAGCGAAGATGGCCTCGCGCACCTCGGCGCGCGGCAGGTCGACGAAGAAGATCTCGTCGAAGCGGCCCTTGCGCAGCAGCTCGGCGGGCAGCTCGTGCACCGCGTTGGCGGTGGCCACCACGAACACCTTGGACCTGCGCTCGGCCATCCAGGTCAGCAGGTAGCCGAGCACGCGGCGCGACACGCCGCCGTCCTCGCCGCCGCTGGCCAGGCCTTTCTCGATCTCGTCGATCCACAGCACGCAGGGCGACAGCCCTTCGCTGCTGGCCAGCGCCTCGCGCAGGTTCTTCTCCGTCTCGCCCTGGTACTTGTCGTACAGCGCTCCGAAATCCAGCCGCACCAACGGTACGCCGAAGCCACCGGCGATGGCCTTGGCCGCGAGGCTCTTGCCGCAACCCTGCACGCCGAGCAGCAACACGCCCTTGGGTGGATCGAGCACCGGGTCGGGCTCGGCGGCGAGGAACACCCCGCGCCGCCGCTGCACCCATTCGCGCACGCGCGACACGCCGGCGACGTCGGCGAAGCTGGCGGTGGCGTATTCATAGTGCAGCAGGCCCGAGCGGTTGAGCAGCGCGAACTTGGACTGCATCAGTTCGGGCAGGTCCTGCGAGCCCAGCGCGCCGTCGTTGTAGATCAGCTTGCGCACGATGCGCCGCGCATCCGGCGCGGACAGGCCGAGCAGGTTGCGCACGATGGTGCGCGCGGCATCGTTGTCCACCTCCAGCCGGCGGCCGTGCTCGCGCTGCCACGCCAGCGCCTCGCCACGCATGATCGCGGCCAGCGCCTTGAGGTCGGGCAGCGCCAGCGGCACGCGCAGCGCCAGCGCTTCCAGTTCGTCCGGCAGCTCCACCTTCGCACCCACCAGCACCACGGTGTGCGCGGCGCTGCGCTGCCGCTGCACGATCTCGCGCAGCATGCGCTGGCTCATCGCGTACCCGAGCAGGCCGTGGAAATCGAACAGCAGGTAGATGCCACGCTCCGGTTCGGCGCGGATCGCCTCCAGCGTACTGGTGACGTCGGCCGCCGACGGCCCGTCGCGCCGCGCGAAGTCGAGGCGCTGCAGGCCGTCGGTCAGCGTCCAGCGCCACAGCGGATGCAACGCCTGCGCGATCACGTGGCGGAAGCACTCGATCACGCGCTGCTCGTCCACCGTCTCGATCACCAGCAGCGGCGTGGCGGCGCGCACCAGGGTGGTGAGGTCTTGCAGTTCGCTCATGCGTCCTCCGTCGGAGCGCGCACATTAGCAGGGCCAACGCACTGCACGAATGGGTATAGGCTTGGATTTCCGCCGATCCGGAGTCGTGCCATGCGCCTGCCTTCGCTGCTGTCGTTGCTGGCCTCGCTGCTGCTTGCCGCACCCGCGTTCGGCGCGGTGCAGCTGGACAAGCTCACGCTGCCCAAGGGCTTCCACATCGCGGTCTATTCCGACCAGGTGCCGAACGCGCGCGAGATCGCGCTGGGCGCGAAGGGTACGGTGTTCGTGGGCTCGATGGGTGCCGGCAAGGTCTACGCGCTCACCGACACGCGGCACGACGGCCATGCCGACAAGGTGCGCGTGCTCGCCAGCGGGCTGGAGATGCCGGTGGGCGTGGCCTTCCACCACGGCGACCTCTACATTTCGGCGGTGAGCCGGATCTACGTGCTGCGCGACATCGAGGATCACCTCGACGATCCGCCCAAGCCGGAGCTCGTCACCGACAGGCTGCCCAGCGATACGCATCACGGCTGGCGCTTCATCGCCTTCGGCCCCGACGGCAAGCTCTACGTGCCGATCGGTGCGCCCTGCAACATCTGTGACAAGGGCAAGGCCTACGCCAAGATCACCCGCATGGACGCCGACGGCGGCGGCATGCAGGACGTGGCCTACGGCATCCGCAATACCGTGGGCTTCGACTGGCGGCCGGGCTCGCACCAGCTGTGGTTCACCGACAACGGCCGCGACCTGCTGGGCGACGACATCCCCAGCGACGAACTGAACCGGCTCTCGCACCTGGGCGAGAACTTCGGCTATCCGTACTGCCACGAGGGCGACATCC
>JAJZGE010000519.1 GCA_021798675.1 Pseudomonadota bacterium
CTCGCCGCTGCACGCGAGGGAAGGAATCGCCCCCTTCAGACGTAGTGGAAAGGAAATACGTGGATCCGAGCCAGGCCGTGCGCGAAGGATTGCTCCCGCTGCTGCCACGCCTGCGCCGACTGGCGCGAGCGCTGGCCGGGCAGGCCGCCGATGCCGACGACCTGGTGCAGATCGTGCTGGAGCACGCACTGACCCGTGCGGCGCAGTGGCGGCCGGACGCCGCGCTGGATACATGGGTGTTTGCGATCGCACGCAACGCCTGGCGGGACGAGCTGCGTGCGCGCAACCGGTCGCAGCGCCTGTTCGCCGATGAGGAGGCCGGCGCCATGACCGCCGACACGGCAAGCGCCCCGGCGCAGAAGTTCGAACTGGCGGAGGCGCTGGCCGCGCTGCCGCCAGACCATCGCGAAGTGGTTGCGCTGGTGCTGGTCGAGGGCCTGTCGTACAGCGAGACCGCCGACCTGCTGCAGGTGCCGGTGGGCACCGTCACCAGCCGTCTGGCGCGCGCCCGCGCCACCCTGCAAGCCCATCTTGGGAAGGACGCATGAAACCGATCGATGACGACACCTTGCAGGCTTACGTGGACGGCGAGCTCGACGCGGAGGGCACAGCGCGGATCGACGCCGCGCTGGTGCAGGACAAACTGCTCGCCAGCCGCGCGCAGCAGGCGCGCGCCCTGCGCGCGCAGCTGCAGGACTTGTTCAACCCGGTGCTCGACGAGCCGGTGCCGGCGCGCCTGTCCGCCCTGTTGCGGTCGGCATCCCCGCAGGCACCGATGACGGCCACGCCGCCCGTCGCCGCTTCGGCGCGGCGCGGCTTTGGCGCGGGGCGACGCCGTCCGTCGTCGCGGCGCTGGCTGGTGTCAGGCGGCGCCGTGGCCGCGTCGATCGCGGTGCTGGCCGTGGCGCTGTGGTGGCATGCGGGCAGCGGCCTGGTGCGCACGCGCGACGGCGGGCAATTCGCGGCGGGCCCCCTGGCCCATGCGCTCGACCAGGCGCTGGCGAGCGAACCCGATCCGCATGCTGCGATCGCCATCGGCCTGAGTTTCCGCAGCACCGACGGCCACATCTGCCGCACCTTCGTGGCGCGCGGCACGCCGGCGCTGGCCGGCCTCGCTTGCCATGCCCGTGCAGGCTGGTCGCTGCCCGTGCTGGGTGCGGCTGAAAAGCCCGCCGGCGGCGAGCTGCGCCAGGCCGCCAGTGACCTGCCCCCCGCCGTCCAGACCGCAGTCGACGCACGCATCCGCGGCGAAGCCTTCGATGCCCGGCAGGAGCGCGCCGCGCGCGACGATGGCTGGCGCTAGACCGTAGAACGGCGGGGTTCACGGGGCAGCTTCATTTCGTTGGTCTTCATCAACCCCACGGCGAACCCACGGCAGGCTTCTGGTTCAGGTCGAGGCGCGCGCCGCGCAAGCGCCACCCTCACAATGGACGCGCCGAGCTTCAGCCCTCGTACCGCACCGGCAGGCGATTCATCATTTCCCGATGGTCGCGCCAATGCGGCATGAGTTGGTTCATCAGTGCGACAAATCGATCGCTGTGGTTGGGTTCGCGCAGATGCACCAACTCGTGCACCACGATGTATTCCAGACACTCTGGCGGCTTCTTGGCCAGCTCGGTGTTCAACCGGATGTTGCGCAGCTGGGGATTGCAACCGCCCCACCGGGTCTTCATCCGCTGCACGAAAATCCGCTCGACCCGGACGCCGACGATCGGCGCCCATTGGGCGATCAAGACTTCTGCCGCCTGCCTCACGCCGGCGCGATACCACGCCTCCAGCAAGGCCTCGCGTTGGGCGGCATCCGTGCCCGGACGTACCTGGAAATGCAATCGCCGGTGTTTCGGTTCGATCAGCGGCGGCGCGTCCTTCTCGACGACATGCAGCAGATAGCGCCGGCCCCACAGGTAATGGCTTTCGCGTTCGATATATTCGCGCAGCGTCTCGCGCGGCTGCGCGCGCAGCTTCAACTGCTGGCGCCTGATCCACGCCAGCTTGTTGATGGCGAACAGCCGGATCGCCTCCATCGCCACCCACTCCGGCGCCGCAATGCGTACCGTGCCGGTCGGCGGATAGACGCTGAGGTGGATGTTCTTGATGTCCTTGCGAACCACATCCACGCGCAGGCCGCCGAGATCGAGCCGGGTGACCATCAGTATTCCGGCTGCTGCTTGATGATCTGGAAGATCCGCTCCACTTCGCCCATGTCGCCACCGAGCAAGGAAAGCAGCGCCTCGCTCTTGATGTGATTCTCGCGCGCCGCATTGCCACGCCAGCTGGCAAAACGCTCACGCTTGACCGCCTCGTCGATGTCCACAGCCAGCTTCAGTCGGGGGTCGGTGTAGGCGGGCGGTGTCTCGGCGGCCCAACGTGGCGGAATGGGGTGCGACACTTCCTTGAGATTGTCGTAGATGGCGCGCAATCCGGCGCTGCGCTTGAGCGGTTCGGCAATGTCTTCGGCATGGCCCGCCTGCACCCTGGCAGCCAGCGCGGCCATCTGCTTCAGATACTCTTCGTACTCCAGCGCCTTTTGCCTGCGCGCCTTGATGATCTCATCCAGCAGCGCGGACATTTTCTCGTAGTAAGCCGGGTTGTTCAGATGCTCCTGGATGATCTTGCTGCGCACATTATTCTCGATGGTTTCCGCAATCGCGTCCTTGTTTCCCTTGATATCGTCCGGCAAGTGGTTGATCGCGTCGATCATGCCGGACTTCACGATCAGTTCGAGCAAGCCGATGCCGTCGAAGGGCGAGATGCTGCGCGGCTCATCGGCGCTGATGTAGGTATCGATGAGATGGCGCATGTCCGCCTCGAAGGGCTTGAGGTCCAGC
>JAJZGE010000520.1 GCA_021798675.1 Pseudomonadota bacterium
CGACATGCTCGGCGAGTCCGCGCTGACCAGCGAAACCGCCGAACGCTACCAGCAGGACTACCGCAACGCGATCGCTGCGATCGGCGCGCGCGGCCCGTTCGCCAACCACACGGAGGCACCCTCGATCTCGGTGAAGCTGTCCGCGCTGCATCCGCGCTACGAGGTGGCCCAGCGCGCGCGCGCGCGCCGCGAGCTGACCGCGAAGCTGCTGGAGCTGTCGCAGCTGGCGATGCGGCACGGCATCGCGCTGTCGGTGGACGCCGAGGAGGCCGAACGGCTGGAACTGTCGCTGGACATCATCGGCGACGTGTTCGCACATCCCTCGCTGCACGGCTGGAACGGCCTGGGCATCGTGGTGCAGGCGTACGCCAAGCGCACGCCGTTCGTGATCGACTGGCTGATCGAAACCGCGCGTGCGGCAAATCGCCGCTGGTACGTGCGGCTGGTGAAGGGCGCCTACTGGGACGCCGAGATCAAGCGTGCGCAGGAAAACGGACTGGCGGGCTACCCGGTGTACACGCGCAAGCCGAACACCGACGTGTCGTACCTGGCCTGCGCGCGGCGCCTGTTCCATGCCGGCAGCGAGCTGATCTATCCGCAGTTCGCCACCCACAATGCGCACACCATCGCCGCCGTGCATTACCTGGCGCAGGGCCGCCCGTACGAATACCAGCGCCTGCACGGCATGGGCACCGACCTGTACGCCGAGGTGATCGGCAAGGACAAGCTGGACGTGCCCTGCCGTGTCTACGCGCCGGTCGGCACGCATGAGGACCTGCTGCCCTACCTGGTGCGGCGGCTGCTCGAGAACGGCGCCAACACCAGCTTCGTCAACCGCGTGGTGGACGAGAGCGTGCCGGTGCGCGAGCTGGTCGCCGACCCCTGCGAGAGCGTGCGCCGCTTCACCTCGATCCCGCATCCGCGCATCCCGCTGCCGGTGAACATCTACGCAGAGAATGCCGCGCTTGCGCAGCATGCAAATTTTGTCTCCAGGAAGAACTCCATGGGCGTCAACTTCTCCAACGACAACGAACTGAAGGCGATGGCCGACGCGGTCAACGCGAACGCCGGCCCGTGGACCGCCGGTCCGCTGGTACCCGGCGCCGCGGTGGCGACCGCGGCCGCGGTGGCGGTGACCAATCCCGCCGACCGCCGCCAGACCGTCGGCCATTACGCGCCCGCCGATGCCGCCACCGTCGACCGCGCGCTGGCCAACGCGGTCGCCGCGCACCACGGTTGGGACCGGCTGCCCGCCGCCAGCCGCGCCGCCATTCTCGAGCACGCGGCCGAGCAGCTCGAAGCGCGCCGCGGCGAATTCATCGCGCTGTGCGTGCGCGAAGCCGGCAAGAGCCTGCCCGACGCGATCGCCGAGATCCGCGAAGCAGCCGACTTCCTGCGCTACTACGCCACCATGGCGCGGCGCCTGTTCGGCCAGCCCGAACAGCTGCCCGGCCCCACCGGCGAAAGCAATCAATTGTTCCTCCACGGCCGCGGCGTGTTCGTCTGCATCAGCCCGTGGAACTTCCCGCTGGCGATCTTCCTCGGCCAGGTCAGCGCCGCGCTGGCCGCCGGCAACGCGGTGATCGCCAAGCCCGCCGAGCAGACCTCGCTGATCGGCCATCTGGCCGTCCAGCTGCTGCACGCCGCCGGCGTGCCCGCCGACGTGCTGCAGTATCTGCCCGGCGATGGCGCCACGGTCGGCGCCGCCTTGACCCGCGACCCGCGCGTGGCCGGCGTCGCCTTCACCGGCTCCACCGACACGGCGTGGGCGATCAATCGTGCACTGGCCGCGCGCAACGCGCCGATCGCCGCGCTGATCGCCGAGACCGGCGGCCAGAACGCGATGATCGCCGACTCCTCCGCACTGCCCGAACAGATCGTCAAGGATGTGATCGCCTCCGCCTTCCAGTCCGCCGGCCAGCGCTGCTCGGCCGCGCGCGTGCTGTTCGTGCAGGAGGACATCGCCGACAAGGTCTGCGCGATGCTGGCCGGCGCGATGGCCGAGCTGACGGTGGGCGACCCCGGCCTGCTGTCCACCGACGTCGGCCCGGTGATCGACGCCGACGCGCTGAAGATCCTCGTCGAGCACGCCGCGCGGATGGATCGCGAGGCGAACAAGATCGGCGAGGTCGCGCTCGATCCCGCCAGCACCGCGCACGGCACCTTCTTCGCCCCGCGTGCCTACGAAATTCCGTCACTGGCCACGCTCACCCGCGAAGTATTCGGCCCGGTGCTGCACGTGGTCCGCTGGAAGGGCAGCGAGCTGGCGCAGGTAGTCGAGCAGATCAACGCCACCGGCTACGGCCTCACGCTGGGCATCCACAGCCGCATCAACGACACCGTCGACTACATCGCCAGCCACGCCCGCGTCGGCAACTGCTACGTCAACCGCAACCAGATCGGCGCGGTGGTCGGCGTGCAGCCGTTCGGCGGCGAAGGCCTGTCCGGCACCGGCCCCAAGGCCGGCGGTCCGCACTATCTGCTGCGCTTCGCCGGCGAGCGCACGCTCACCATCAACACCACCGCCGCCGGCGGCAACGCCTCGCTGCTGACGATCGGGGAATAAGCACGTCATCGGCCTACCGGCTCCATTGCCTTGTAGCCGAAGGGGCGAGTACGTTTCGTGCATCCCCCACGGAGCGTTTGCATGTCGAAGCAGAAAAAGGGGCAGTCCGAAGTCACGCGATGGATGGGCCCATTACTCGATTGCTTGCGCGCTCTGGGTGGCTCCGCCCGACCGAAGGAAGTATCCAACTGGATCGCGCGCGAGCTGCGCCTGTCGCCGGAAATCACTGAGGCCGTCATCAAATCGGGCGCCAACCGTT
>JAJZGE010000521.1 GCA_021798675.1 Pseudomonadota bacterium
GAGGGCGTGCATCGCCGTGCGTATACAGACAACCGACTTCTTCAATTGCATGAAAGCGTCTCCTGGCTGTGTTGCGTCATTGAGGCGAAAGGTGGTCTCCGCGGCAGACGGCGCGTGCTCCCTGGTTGTATCCCCTGCTTCGAGTGGCCCAGTCCCGCGGTTGCCGCAACCACGCGGAGGCTGTTTTGGCGTCACCATATGACAACGTTGTCCAAATCATCGGATTGGTTTTGTGACGCCGCTTGCGAACATACAACGTCGCCAGCGAATGTTCTTGCGATACCGCGCCACGGGAATATCACGCAAAGCAGCATCAAACAAGCGATAACCCACGAAACAACGAGGATCGCGCATGACGCACCGCGACTAGATCGTTTTAGACGTCCAGATGCCCCGATGAAAATAATGAGACTTTCTTGACAACGTTGTCTTGTCATTCCCGAGTCGCCAGGCCGGTACACGGTCGTACGTCCGGCGGCCGGGCCTTCGCCGCCGTGTCGTACCGCCTGCTGCAGCCTTGAGGAAAGCAGCGCATGGCGGCGCCGCGCGCTTGTCATCCCGCGCCGGCTGTGCGCATGCTTGCCGCCTGCCCGAGGAACCCACGAAGGAAACGCGATGACACTTCGCAAGACCAGCCTTGCCGCCCTGATCGGCCTGACCCTGCTGGCCACCGGCGGCACCTGCGCCGCGGCAGGCACGAGCGGCAATGCACGCCCATGGATGAACCCGAAGCTGTCGCCCGGCCAGCGCGCCGACCTGGTGCTGAAGGCGATGACGCAGGACGAGAAGTTCCGCCTGATCCGCGTCGACTTCGGTGACACCGAGAACGGCCACGTGATGGCGCCGGGCGCACTGGGCTCGGCCGGCTACGGCCCAGCGATCGCACGACTCGGCCTGCCCGCCATCCAGGAAAGCGACGCCGGCCTCGGCGTGGCCAAGCCGCTGAAGCTGGGCGCCACCGCACTGCCCTCGGGCCTGGCGACGGCCGCCAGCTTCGATCCCGCCGTGGCCTACGCCGGCGGCGCGATGATCGGCAGCGAGGCCCATCGACGCGGCTTCAACGTGATGCTGGCGGGTGGCGTGGACCTGGTGCGCGATCCGCGCAACGGCCGCAATTTCGAATACGCGGGCGAGGATCCGCTGCTGGCCGGCCTGACCGTCGGCAACGCCATCGCCGGCATCCAGAGCCAGCACCTGGTCTCCACCATCAAGCACTACGCGTTCAACGACCAGGAAACCGGCCGCACCACGGTCAGCGCGGACATCGGCGAAGCCGCCGCGCGCGAGTCCGACCTGCTCGCCTTCGAGATCGCCATCGCCACCGGGCACCCCGGCGCGGTGATGTGCTCGTACAACCGCGTCAACACGGTCTACGCCTGCGAGAACGACTGGCTGCTCAACGACGTGCTGAAGCACGACTGGCACTACCCCGGCTTCGTGATGTCGGACTGGGGCGCGGTGCACAGCGGCGCGAAGGCCGCGCTGGCCGGGCTGGACCAGGAATCCGCCGGCGAGACCTTCGACAAGGAGGTGTATTTCGACAAGCCGCTGCGCGCCGCGGTGGCCTCCGGCAAGGTGCCGCAGTCGCGCATCGACGACATGGCGCGGCGCATCCTGCGCAGCCTGTTCGCGGCGGGCGTGATGGATCATCCGGCCACGCAGGCGCCCATCGACTTCGCCGCCGACCGCAAGGTGGCGCAGCGCGCCGAGGAGGACGGCGCGGTGCTGCTGCGCAACCAGGACGCGCTGCTGCCGCTGTCCGCCGCGCAATCCGTGGCGGTGATCGGCGGGCATGCCGACAAGGGCGTGCTGACCGGCGGCGGTTCCTCCGCGGTGCAATCGCCGCAGGGCAACGCGGTGCCGGGCTTGCCGCCGGCAGCATGGCCGGGGCCGCGCATCTACCAGCCCTCCGCACCGCTGGCCGCGATCAGGCAGCGTGCGCACGGTGCGGTGCGCTACGCCAGCGGCGACGACATCGCCGCCGCCGCGAAGCTGGCTGCGCAGTCGAAAGTAGCCGTGGTGTTCGTCGAGCAGTGGGCGGCGGAGAGTTTCGACGCGCCGCACCTGGCCCTGCCGGGCAATCAGGATGCGCTGGTGGACGCCGTGGCCAGGGCCAACCCGCATACCGTCGTGGTGCTGGAAAACAACGGGCCGGTCGCCATGCCTTGGCTGGACAAGGTCGGCGCGGTACTGGAAGCGTGGTACCCAGGCGCGGCCGGCGGCGAGGCGATCACGCGGCTGCTGTACGGCGAGGTTGACCCGGCCGGCCGCTTGCCGGTGACCTGGCCGCGCAACGAATCGCAGCTGCCGCGTCCAGCCATCCCCGGCGCCGGCCTCGCTTCCATCGGCCTGCCGCCGCAAGGCCAGCCGGCGCAGGACGTGGACTACAACATCGAAGGCGCCGACGTCGGCTACCGCTGGTACCAGCGCAAGCACCTCGAACCGCTGTTCCCGTTCGGCTACGGCCTCAGCTACACGCACTTCGACTACAGCGGTTTCGCGCCACGCGTGAAGGACGGCAAGCTCACCGCCTCCTTCACCGTGACCAACCGCGGCAAGCGCACCGGCGTGGACGTGCCGCAGCTCTACGTGACACTGCCCGGCGCGAACGAAGTACGCCGGCTGGCCGGCTGGTGCCGCGTCAGCCTCAGGCCCGGGCAGTCCGCCCACCTCACGGTCACTGCCGACCCGCGCCTGCTGGTGGACTTCGATGTCCACGGCCAGCGCTGGCAACGACCGGCCGGCAGCTACCAGCTGCAGCTCGGCCACTCGGCCACGTCGTTCCAGGGAGACGGTCAGGTGGCGCTGCCCGCGGCCAGCTGGG
>JAJZGE010000522.1 GCA_021798675.1 Pseudomonadota bacterium
CGCGGGAGGATGCGCCCCAGCCCGGCAGGTCGGGAATGATCAGGTGGAAATGCGGCGTCAGCAGCTTCGCCAGTGGCAGCCACACTTCCTTGCTGTCGGCAAAGCCGTGCAGCAGCACGATGGTCGGACCGTCGCCACCCTCGTAGTAGACCCAGCGGGTGTCGCCCGCCTGCACCGAATGCGTCTCCAGATGCGCGGCCATCGCCTCGCGCGCGAAGTTCGCGCGCAGCAGCCACTGCGGCGCGAACAGGTAGGTGCCGCCGAAGGCAATCACCAGCACGGCGATCAGCCAGGCCAGGAATTTCAGCCGGCGCAGCAGCATGTGCTTCCACAGCGCACGGGCAGGGGGTTGGGCGGCAGGAGGAGTCATGGGCGAATGCTTGAGTGGGCGGAGTGCAGGGACGCTTTATCAGAGGATCGGCGCCGATCCCCTGCCAGCGACGAACAGCAGGCGCATCGGGACGCCCGATCCGCAAGGCGCCGAGTATGCCATCGGCGGGCCGGCGACAGCCGGTTGCCGCCGCCCGCTCGCGTATCGACGAGGGCGAGCGGGCGGCTTCGCACCGGCCGTGTTCCACCGCATCCTCACGCAGGCTTCGCCATGCTCGGGCTTCCCCGTCACGAAGCGAACCGATGCGCGCCCTGCCTGGGCCCCTGCGTCGGTTGCTGTGGTGGTCGGGTGCGCTGTATGTGCTGTATCTGATCGCCGGCAATGTGCTGCTCAACCTGCCGCGCACGGCGGCGGTGGTGAATAGCCGACCGCAGGCGTTCCACGCGCAGTGGGCCTCGGCGTGGACGCTGTGGCCGGGCGATATCCACATGCGCGACCTGCGCCTGCGCGGGCAGGTGTACCGGCTGAGGTGGAGTGCCCGCGGCGCATCGGCCAGCGGCAGCGTTCGCTGGTGGCCGCTGTTGCGGCGCGAGCTGCGCTTCGGCCCGCTTCGCGCCGACGCGGTGATGCTCGATGCGCAGCCCGCGCACAGCGATCTCAAGCCGCCGCCGTTTCAGGCCGATGCCTGGCGCATCACGGTGGAGCGCATCGATACGGCATCGCTGCGGCAGATTCGCGTGGGCGCGCTGGTGCTGGATGGCAAAGGCACGGCGGCGATCGGTTTCGCCCATCAGCTGACCGGCGGCGCCAGCGCGGTGTTCCCGTCGCGGGTGGCGATGTCCGGCGCGCACGTGCTTTATCGGGCGCGCGAGCTGCTGCACGACGCCCGCTTCGAGGTGCAGTTCGCGTTCGATCCGTTTACCTGCGAGCAGCCGCCGGGCTGGCAGAAACTCGAACGGGCGCGCATCCACGTCGTACTGGCAGGCGCCACTCCGGCGATCGCGCTGGGCGCCGACCCGGCGGGCGCGCTGGCGGCCACGCTGTCCACCCGGGGCGGTCACCTGGGCACCGATTTCTTGCTCGACCACGGCACGCTGGCCCCGCGCGGCACACCGACCCAGGCCTATCTGCGCGGCCATGCGCTGAAGCTGGAGCTGCAATCGTCGGCGCAGCTGGTGCGCCTTGGCCACGACGTCATCGCCCATCTGCAGCTTGCCGACGCGATGGTGCCTACAACCGTTACCTGCCGGGCAGCAGCCTGCGCTTCCTGGCCAGCAGCGGACGCATGAGCAGCGGGTTCACGCTCGATGGCAACGGCGACGTCACCGCCGGTCACCTGCAGATGGCCAGCAGCGCGGCGAGGCTGGCGCTGGGTGTGTCGCGCCTCAGCGGCCGGCTCAGCATGGAAACGCGGCTGGCGCGCGCCGCCTCGGCCACGCGTTCGATCTGGACGGCTTCACGCTGGGCCTGGATGGCGTGCGCGGCCGTGCCACGCTGGTGATGAAGGATGTCAGCCTGCTGCTGTCGCTGTTCGCCGACCGCAACACATTGCCGAAATGGATCGCCAATGTGATCAATGACGGCCGCGCCACCGCGCGTGCCGAGGTCGAGGCGCAGCGCGGCGATGTCATCCTCGACCATCTGGTGGCCAGCAACCGCCGCGTCGACCTGTTCGCGCACCTGCGCATCCGCCACGGCAAGCCGAGCGGTGATCTGTACGCGCGCTGGGGCATCCTCGGGCTGGGCGTGGCGCTGGACAACGGCCAGCGCCGGTTCCACCTGCTGCACGCGGCCCGCTCGTACCAGTCGCAGCCCGACCGGTTGCCGCCGGTGGCCGTGCGCTGAGCGTTCAGCCGAACCGATCCGCCAGCTTGTCGGTGGCCTGCACCAGCTGATCCACGATCGCCGGCTCGGTCGCCGCATGCCCGGCCAGCACGATATGCAGCTCGGCCTCGGGCCAGGCGGCGGCGAGGTCGTACGCGCTTTTCGCCGGGCAGACGATGTCGTAGCGGCCCTGCACGATGGTGGCGGGAATATGCCGGATCTTCGGCACGTCGCGCAGCAGCTGGTCGGGCTGCAGCCAGCCGTGGTGGCGGAAGTAGTGCGCCTCGATCCGCGCCAGGCTCAGCGCCACTCCGGGCGCGGCGAAGCCGGCTTCGGTGGCGGGGCTTTCCTCCAGCGTGATGGCGCCGCCCTCCCACGCGCCCCATGCCTGCGCGGCGGCGAGCCGCACCGCTTCGTCGTCGCCGGCGAGGCGGCGCCAGTAGGCTGCCATCATCTCGCCGCGCTCGCCGGCGGGGATCGCTGCCGCAAAGCGCGCCCATTTTTCCGGCAGCAGCCACGACGCGCCGCCCTCCTCGTAGAACCAGCGGATCTCCGCCGGCCGGCACAGGAAGATGCCGCGCAGCACCAGCCCCAGCACGCGCTCCGGATGCGCCTGCGCGTACGCCAGCCCCAGCGTGGACCCCCACGAGCCGCCGAACACCAC
>JAJZGE010000523.1 GCA_021798675.1 Pseudomonadota bacterium
CGAGGAGTAAGAAAAAAGTCCGACCGTCACAAGGACTTTGACATGCGGACCTCGTTCCTTTTGCTCGCGGCCGCTGCCTTGCTGGGCAGCACATGCGCCATCGCCGACGATTCGATGTCGCTCAACCGGTTTCCCCACAAGGTCGAACCGGTGCTGGTGCGTGTGGATGCGCACGGCAGGGTCACCGAAGCTTCTCCAGCCTACGCGCTGCCAGCGAAGATGTCCCGGTTGCTGAACGCCAATATCCGGGAAATGATCAGCAAACCTGCCACCGACAAACATGGCAGGCCCATATCAAGCGAGTTCATCATGAACTTGGCGCTACAGGCCAAACCGAGCGGCGTGGGCCACTACGAGGCTTATTTCACCTATGTCTCGGCCAAACCCGTACCACCGGGTTCGTGGTACTGGGTGCATATCGATGGCGTCCGCCTGGCGCTGGCCAACCAGGAGAGCCTGTATATCCACCGCATGCGCCCAGCCCTCCCAGTACAACCGGACTTCAGCGGTTACCGCACCACCGTCACACCACCCCAGCAAATGCCTGCAATGCAAAGTCATCCGCAACACGCGCGATGAATCCACGTGCACAACGAAAAGGCCCGTCGCCTGCGACGGGCCTTTTCGTCAAGAGGATTGGCGGTGGAGATTTAGCTGCCCAGCAGCACCCGGTTCAAGCGCTGCACGAATGCGGCCGGGTCGGCCAGCTGTGCGCCAGCGGCAATCTCGGCCTGCTCCAGCAGCAGCGTGGCCAAGTCCTTCGCCTTGGCCTCGTCGGCTTCGGCTTCGACGCGCTTGAGCAAGGCATGCTGCGGATTGATCTCCAGCGTGGGCTTGCTGTCGGGTAGCTCCTGGCCGGCTTCGCGCAGCAGGCGGGCGAGATGCGGCGCCATCTCGTAGTCGTTGAGCGCCAGGCAGGAGGGTGAATCGGTGAGGCGGGCAGAAACCTTCACCTCGCCCACGCGCTCGCCGAGCAGCTCCTTGAGTTTCTTGAGCAGCGGCTCGGCCTCTCTGGCCGCCTCCTCCTGCTGCTTCTTCTCGGCCTCGTCCAGCGGCAACTCGCCCTTGGCCACGTTGCGCAGCTTCTTGCCCTCGTACTCGCCGAGGTAGCCGACCATCCACTCGTCGATCCGGTCGAACATCAGGAGTACCTCGATGCCCTTGGCACGGAACGCCTCCAGCTGCGGGCTGCCAGCGGCGGCGGCGTAGCTGTCGGCGGTGACGTACCAGATCGCATCCTGGCCCACCGCCATGCGGCCGAGGTAGTCGTCCAGCGAGACGTTCTGCCTGGCGCCCTCGCCCTTGGTGGACGCGAAGCGCAGCAGCTTGGCGATGCGCTCGCGGTTGCTGGCGTCCTCGCTGATGCCTTCCTTCAGCGTGTTGCCGAAGGCCTTGAGGAAGGTGGCGAACTTCTCGGGCTCATCCTTGGCCAGCTTCTCGATCAGATCCAGCACGCGCTTCACGCAGGCGGACTTGATGCGCTCCAACTGGCGGTTGTGCTGCAGGATCTCGCGACTGACATTGAGCGGAAGGTCGTCGGCATCCACCACGCCGCGCACGAAGCGCAGGTAGTTCGGCAGCAGCTCCTCAGCCGCGTCCATGATGAAGACGCGCTTGATGTAGAGCTTCAACCCCTTGCGCTCGTCGCGCCCGCCCATCATCAGGTCGAACGGCGGCTGCGAAGGAAGGTAGAGCAGCGTGGTGAAGCTCTGGCTGCCCTCGACGCGGTTGTGCGTCCACGCCAGCGCATCATTGAAGTCGTGGCCCAGCGATTTGTAGAAGCCCTGGTAGTCCTCGTCCGAAATCTCGGACTTGGGCTTGGCCCACAATGCGGAGGCATCGTTGGCGGTTTCCCACTCGTCGGTTGGCTTGCCTTCCTTCTCCACCGGGATGCGGATCGGAAAGGCGACGTGGTCGGAATACTTGCGGATCAGCGACTTCAGTTGCCAGCCCTTGAGGAATTCGTCCTCGTCGGCCTTGAGGTGCAGGATCACCGCGGTGCCGCGCTCGGCCAGTTCGACCGGCTCCAGCGCGTATTCGCCCTTGCCGTCGCTCTCCCACTTCACGCCCTCGCCGGCCGGCGCGTCGGCGCGCCGGGTGAGCACGCTGACCTTGTCGGCCACCACGAACGCGGAATAGAAGCCCACGCCGAACTGGCCGATCAGCCGGGCGTCGGCCTTCTGTTCGCCACTCATCGCCTCAAGGAAGCGGCGCGTGCCGGAGCTGGCGATGGTGCCGATATTCGCCACCACCTCGTCGCGCGTCATGCCGATGCCGTTGTCGCGCACGGTGATGGTGCGCGCGGCTTCGTCCCAGCTCACGTCGATGTGCAGGTCACCTTCGCCCGCCAGCAGCTCGGGCTTGCCGATGGCCTCGAAGCGCAGCTTGTCGCAGGCGTCGGAGGCATTGGAGATCAGCTCGCGCAGGAAGATCTCCTTGTGCGAGTACAGCGAATGGGTAACCAGGTGCAGCACCTGGGCGACTTCGGCTTCGAATTTGCGGGTTTCGGTGGCGGTTGCGTTCATCGGTTTGGCTTCCCTGAAAGTCCGGCGTGCACGCCGGTTGGTTCTTCGCGCCCAAGCAGGAGCGCGCAAATCAAGCAGCGTTCTGCAGCGCGGCGATGCGCTCTTCCAGCGGCGGATGGCTCATGAACAGGCGCTGGAAGCCGGTGCCCATGCGATCGGAGATGCCGAACGCAGCGAGGGTCTTCGGCAGGCTGTTCTCGCCGTGCCCCGCCTGCAGCCGCTGCAGCGCGGAAATCATCGCGCCGCGGCCGGCCAGCTTGGCGCCGGCCGCGTCGGCGTGGAACTCGCGCCAG
>JAJZGE010000524.1 GCA_021798675.1 Pseudomonadota bacterium
GTGCTGCAGCTGGTCGCCGACATGGGGCACTGGGACACCAGCAACTGCAGCGGCCTGCCGGACTCGGCCTGCCGCGGCATCGAGTGGCTGAGCGGCTGGGGCGGGGCGAGCGTGCTTTGCGTGCTGGGCGTACTGCTGTTCTTCCTGCTGCTGCATGTGGTGCGCGCCCTGGGCTACCTGCATGGCCAGTTCGCCAAGCACCTGCTGGTGCGCAGGGCTTGACCATGGACACGACGCATGCGTTGGTCCTGCTGGCTGGCGAGTGGGAGGGCGAAGAGACCCTCGCCACCACGCGCTGGGGCCAGGGCGGCCAGGCCCGCGCACGCGTCTCCGCCTGGCTGGATCTCGGCGGCCGCGTGCTGCTGATGGACTACCGCGAAGAGCGCGACGGCCAGCCGGCGTTGCAGGCACACGCCGTGTTCACCGCCGGCCCGGGTCACGACGAGTACGCGCTGTACTGGTTCGACAGCTACGGCTTCGTTCCCGCGCAACCCGCGCCGGGGCACTGGGATGGCGAGCGGCTGGTGTTCCTGCGCAGTTCGCCGCGGGGACAGACGCGACACACCTACATGTTGCGCGGCGAGGCCTTCGCGCTGACGCTGGAGAGCTCCTTCGACGGCGGCGTGCGCTGGGAGCCGGTAATGCAGGGCAGTTACCGGCGGACGACCTGAGCGTCTCCCTTTCCCGCACGCGGGAGAAGGATGCCCTTGGTCCGGTTGACCCCGCCGCGCAGGCTTTCTACGCTGCCCCGGTGCGCCACTGCGCGCTCATCGGGGGAAAACATCATGCGCTTGCGCCGCTCCTGGCTTCCGGTTTTCCTGCTCGCCTCGCTGGCGGCCTCCGCCGCCGACGCGCCGATCCAGGGCTTCCCACCCGCGTTGCCCGCCGCCGACCTGGTGCTGCGTGACGCCAGCATTGCCACGCTCGATCCCCTGCAGCCGCATGTGCAAGCGCTGGCGGTAAAGGACGGCAGGATCGCCGCGCTGGGTAGCGACGCCGAGATCGCCCGCTACATCGGCCCGCGTACCAGGGTGATGGACCTGCACGGCGCCTTCGTCGCGCCGGGTTTCATGGAAGGCCACGGCCACCTGCTGGATACCGGCGAGTCGCTGATGGAACTGAACCTCGGCGAGGCGCCGAACTGGGACGCCATCGTGGCGATGGTGAAGGCCGCGGTGGCCAGGGCCCGGCCGGGCGAGTGGATCGTCGGCCAGGGCTGGCAGCAGAGCAAATGGAACAAGGTGCCGCAGCCCAACGTGGACGGACTGCCGCTGCCGGCCAGCCTCGACGCGGTGTCGCCCCGCAATCCGGTGCTGCTGTCGCATACCAGCGGCCACGCGATCTATGCCAATGCGCTGGCCTTGAAGCTTGCCGGCATCACGCACGACACGCCCGACCCGGCCGGCGGCAGCATCGTGCGCGACGCGCAGGGCGATGCCATCGGCGCGTTGCGCGATACCGCGGGCGATCCCGTGTTCGCCGCCTACAACCGCTATCTCGCCACCTTGCCCCCGCAGGAGCTGGCGGCGCACAAGGAGCAGGCGCTGAAGCTCGCCATGCAGAACGAGGTGAGCAAGGGCATCACCGGTTTCGTGGACATGGGCGAGGATTTCAGGACGGCCGACTGGATGAAGCAGCAGGCGGCCAAGGGCTTCCCGCTGCGCCTCTACGTCAACATCGCCGGCGAGCCGGTGGCCGCGCTGGACGCGAACCTGGCGAAATACCGCACGCTCGGCTATGCCGACGACCACTTCACCCTGCGCGGCGTCGGCGAGATCCTCTCCGACGGTGCGCTGGGCACGCACAGTGCGTGGTTCCTCAAGCCGTACACGGATGCGCCCGGCATCAGCGGCAAGAACGTGGTGGCGATGCACGACATCCGGCAGATCGCCCGGATCGCCGCGCGCGACGGTTTCCAGCTTTCCGTGCATGCCATCGGCGACCGAGCCAACCGCGAGGTGCTGGACGTGTTCCAGCAGACCTACGCGCAGGACCCGGCGGCGCACGCGCTGCGCTGGCGCATCGAGCACGCGCAGCACCTCGATCCCGCCGACATCCCGCGCTTCGCGCAACTCGGCGTGATCGCCTCGATGCAGTCCATCCACGCCTGCTCCGATGCGCCGTACGTGATTCCCCGCCTCGGCGAGCAGCGCGCCGAGCAGGGCGCCTACGTGTGGCATTCGCTGATCCAGAGCGGCGCGATGGTGCTGGACGGCAGCGACACCCCGGTGGAAGACACCAATCCCATCGCCGGCTTCTATTGCGCCGTGACCCGCGACGACGGCCGCGGCCAGCGCTTCTTCCCGGCACAGGTGAAGACCCGCATGGAAGCCTTGCGCTCCTACACCTGGAACAACGCCTACGCGGTCTTCGAGGACCGCCAGCTAGGCTCGCTGAGCCCCGGCAAGCTCGCCGACATGGTGGTGATCTCCGGCAACCTGCTGACCCTTCCCGCCGACCAGATCCTGCGCACCCGGGTGCTCTACACCCTCGTCGGCGGCAAGCTGGTGTATGAGCGGAAGGGCGCCGAGGCATGGCGCAGCGGGCAGTTGTTCAAGGCGATGCCGGAGTTCGACCACGTGAATTGAGGGCGGCACCCACCCTCAGTAATCCCGCACGTCCAGCACCATGAAGCCGTGCGCGCCGTAGTCGCCGTGCGGCGGCCACGGCAGCGCGGCCAGCGCATCGGTGCCCGCCGGCCACGGCTCGTTGTCGAGCAGGACTTCGCAGCGCGTTTCGCCTTCCGTCGTGCGGCGGTACACCAGTCGCAGCCAGTGCAGGTCGGCGGGCAGGACTTCGCGTTGCCATGCGGTCTC
>JAJZGE010000525.1 GCA_021798675.1 Pseudomonadota bacterium
TGCGGGCTGGTGCCGCAGCGCTCGATTCCGTTCCGCGTGGTCTGCCTGCTCGGCATGAACGAGGGCGAGTTTCCCCGCCCTGCCGGCGACGCCGGGCTCAACCGCATCCTCAGCCAGCCGCGCCGCGGTGATCGCGACACCCGCAGCGAGGACCGCTACCTTTTCCTCGAGGCCCTGATGTCGGCGCGCGATGTGCTGCACATCAGCTTCATCGGCGAAGGCGTGCGCGACGGCAAGCCGCGCAATCCGGCCGCGCCGCTGGCCGAACTGCTGCAGTTTCTCGACGAACAGCATGCGATCGATGATGACCCCGAGGCCGTGCGGCCGTGGCTGGTGCGCCATCCGCTGCAGCCCTTCGATGCGCGTTATTACGAGCGCGATGCGCACGGCCAGCCGCTGCACGACACCCGGCTGTTTTCCTACGAGGGGGCGTTCGTGGCGGCGCCGGGAGCCGCGGCCGATCCGCGCTTCCTGGCTGATAGCGAACTCGACGACACCTCCGACGCTGCCGCAGCCGGCGTGGGCGGCGAGGTGTCGCTGGCGGCACTGAAGCGCTTCTGGCGCGACCCCGCACGCGATGCGCTGCAGCGTGGCCACGGCATCAGCCTGCAGGCGCTGGACACTCCCGGGTGGCCGGATCGCGAGCCGCTGGAAACAGGCTTCGAGCGCATCGAACGGGTGGAGCACCGGCTGCTGTTCGACAGCCTGCAGGCCGGCCATGCGCGGCTGCCCGAGGCGCCCCCGGCGTGGCTGGCGCATTCCGGCATGCTCGCCGCGGGCGTGATTGGCGACAGCGCCTACGGCGAACTTCGCGACGCACTGCAGAGCCTGCTGGATAACGCCCGCCCGCGGTTTGCTGACGGTTGCGCGCAGGCGACGGCGCAGGCGGTCGAGCTGGATCTGGGCGACGGCGTGCGCCTGAGCGGCGTGATCGATCGGCTGTATCGCGGCGCGGACGGCCGCAGGCTGCTGTTCGATGCCAAGCCGGTGGGAGCCGCCGGGCTGCGCGAACTGCTGGCGTTCTACATCGACTGGGCCGCACTGCGGCTGACCGCTGCCGACGGCGTGCAGGCCGACTACCTGGAACATTCCGCGGCGCGCCGCCCGAAGCTGCTCGACGCGCTGCTGGCGCAGGACACCGAACAGCTGCGCCACGGGCTGCGCGCGTTGATCGACATGTACCTGGCCGCGCAGCAGCAGCCGCTGCTGTTTTTTCCGCAGAGCGCCCTCGCCTATGCCAGCAGCGCGCCGGAAGAGCGCCTCGAGCGTGCCGCCACGGCATGGGCGGGCAGTGATTCCGGCCACGGCGGCGAGCGCGATTACGCGCCGGGCTACGCCGCCCTGCTCGCTCGCGGACTGGACCTGTTCAATCCCTCCAGCGCCGCCCACCGCGCGTTCGTGGCCGCCACGCAGCGCGTGAGCGCCGTGCTGGATCCGGGTCACACGATGCTGTTCAAATCCGCGCCTTCCCGCATCGACGCGACGCCGGAAACCGCCAGGCCAGTCGCGGGAAAAGCCGGCCGGCGCACATCGACACCGGGAAAATCCGATGCTTAGCCTGCCCTCGCCCCACCCGCAGTTGCGCGCGCAGGTGTTCGCATGAACACCGCCCTCCCCGCGCTCGACTGGCGTCGCCTGCCGCTGCGCGGTCGCATCCTGATCGAGGCCAGCGCCGGCACCGGCAAGACCTGGAACATCGGCCTGATCTATCTGCGTCTGCTGCTGGAACGCGAGCTGCGGGTGGAGCAGATCCTGGTCACCACATTCACCGACGCCGCCGCGCAGGAGCTGCGCGAACGCCTGCGCCAGCGCCTGATCGAGGCCGAGCGCTGGCTGCAGGCACCGACCACGCCCGATGCCGACGCGGCCGACGACACGCTGGAAAATTACCTGGCCGCATGGTGCACGGATCCGGCATCCGTGCAGCACGCCTTGCGCCGGATCCAGCTCGCGCGCAGCGAGCTCGACCGTGCGCCGGTGTCGACCATCCATGCCCTGTGCCAGCGGATCCAGCGCGACTATCCGCTGGAGAGCGGCGCCGCATTCGCGGCCGATCGGCTGTTCGACGAACAGCAGCTGCTGCGCGAATGCGTGGAGGATTTCTGGCGCCGCCGCTACCTGGTCGGCGCCGTCGATCCGCGCGAAGCGGCGCTGCTGCTCGGCGACGGTCCGGAAGGCCTGCTGCGTGACCTCGGCGGCCTGTCGAACAGCACCGATGCGCGGATCGTCGACGGCGGGCTGGCCGAACTGGAGCGGCGCATCGCCCTGCTGTGCTCCGAGGAAAACCTCGGCGAACTGCAGCGGCTGGCGGACGATGTGACGCTGTACAAACGCTCCAACGCCGCGCTGCGCACCCGGCTGCGTGACATCGTGCCGGCGTTGCGCCATCGCGACGAGGCGCAGCTGGGCAAATCGCTCGACGAGGTTTTCGAGCCGGAGAAACTGCTGGCGCAGGAGGCCGCCGGCCGCGCTGGCGCGCTCAGCGGACACCCCCTGCTGCTGGCACTGCAGGCGCTGCGCCCGCTGCTCGGACTGCGCGCCGTGCTGACCCGCGGCGCGGTGCTGGCCGAGGCGGCGCAGGCCTGTCGCGAACAGCTGCCAAAGCGCGCGCGGCGCCGCCACGTGTTCACCTACAGCATGCTGATCGACGCCGTGTACCAGCGGCTGTGCGGCGCGCAGGCCGACGCCGTGCTGGCCGACCGCCTGTTCGAGGCGTTTCCGGTGGCGCTGATCGACGAGTTCCAGGACACCGACCAGCGCCAGTTCGCGATCTTCGACCGCATCTACCGCGAACGCGGCACGCTGGTGATGA
>JAJZGE010000009.1 GCA_021798675.1 Pseudomonadota bacterium
TGGCGTTCGGTCCGATGGCCGACGTGGTGCGCAACAGCACGCAGTACATGAGCGAGGCCGACCTGCGGGCGATGGCGACCTACCTGCGGGCGCTGCCTGCACGTGGGCCAGCGCCTGCGCCCGCCGCGTTCGCGCAGGCCACCGGCCACGCGCAGGGTGGCGAGCTCTACGCGAAGCAGTGCGCCGCCTGCCACGGCAAGCAGGGCGAAGGCGTGCCCGGCATCTATCCGCCGCTGGACGGCAACGGCGCGGTGACCGAGCCCAGCGCCGCCGACGCCGTGCGCAGCGTCCTGCTGGGTGGCTTCGCGCCGGCCACCGCAGGCGATCCGCGGCCGTACTCGATGCCGCCGTTCGCGCAGCAGCTGAGCGACGACGAGGTGGCCGCGGTGGTCAATTACATCCGCCAGTCCTGGTCGAACCGGGCCGGCGCGGTGTGGCCCGCAGAGGTGGGTCGCCTGCGCCACACGCCGGTGGACTGAGTGGCCTTCAGCGGCGCGCCGCGCGCCGCAGCCGCAACAGCACGAGCAGGCCGGTCAGCGCCAGCGCGGCGAAGCTGGCGCCACCGAGGAAGGTGGCCTGCGCGCCGACGCGCTGCCAAAGCTCGCCGGCCAGCACGCTGGCCAGCAGCAGGGTTACCCCGCACACCAGGTTGAACATGCCGAACGCGGTGCCGCGCAGCGATGCCGGCGCCGTGTCGGCCACCAGCGCGGCCAGCAGGCCCTGGGTCATGCCCATGTGCAGCCCCCACAGCATCACGCCGGCGGCCAGGCCGGGCAGGCCGCCGGGCAGCGCCAGCACCAGGTCGGCCAGCACCAGCACGGCGAAGCCCGCGGCCAGCAACGCGCCGCGGTCGAGGCGGTCGGCGAGCCTTCCGAACGGATACGCGGCCAGCGCGTACACCACGTTCATCAGCACCAGCACCAGCGGCATCCACACCAGCTCGAGTTTCAGCTCCTGCGCACGCAGCACCAGGAAAGCCTCGCTGAAGCGCGCCAGGGTGAACACCGCGGCGACCGCCACCACCCACCAATACAGCGCCGGCAGGCGGGCCAGTTCGCTGCGCGACAGCGGCATGCGCGGCCGGCGTTCGGCGGCTTCGCGCGGTACGTCGCGCACGCCGAATGCGATCAGTGCGAACGCCGCGCAGGCCGGCAGCACGGCGAACCAGAACACCCGCGGGATATCGTCCGCGCTCAGCCACATCAGCACGATCGCCAGCAGCGGGCCGAGGTAGGCGCCGGTGGTGTCCAGCGTCTGGCGCAGCCCGAAGGCGGCCCCGCTCATGCCCGGCGGCGCCAGCTCGGCGATCAGTGCATCGCGCGGCGCGCCGCGGATGCCCTTGCCGACGCGGTCGACGAAGCGCGCCGCCATGATCCAGCCCAGCGTTTGCGCCAGCGGGAACACCGGCTTGGCCAGCGCCGCCAGCCCGTAGCCGATCGCCGCCAGCAGCTTGCGCCGGCCCAGCCAGTCCGACAGCGCGCCGGAGAACACCTTCACGATCGACGCCGTCGATTCGGCGATGCCCTCGATGAAGCCCACGGCGAGGGTCGAGAGGCCCAGCGTGCCGACCAGGTACACCGGCAGCAGTGCGTGGATCATCTCCGAGGAGACGTCCATCAGCAGGGACACGAAGCCCAGCGCCCAGATGCCCCTGGGAATGCGCCGCAGCGTTGATGGCGAGATGTCGTTCATGCTGCCCGGGTCCGTCGCAGCCGCCGGCTCATCGCGACAGGTCGATCGCGTAGGTGGCGGTGCCGTTGCCATGGTCCTTCAGCTCGCGGATGTCACCGAGCCCGTCGGAGCGGGCGATGCCGGCCTTGCCGCTGGCGCTGGTGAACACCACCGGCCCAGCGGTCTTGAGCGGGGCGAAGCGCCAGGAGCGGGCGGGCAGGTCGCGCGCGACGATGTCGCGGTGCCGCTGCAGCCAGCGCGCCACGATCTCGCGGGTGCCGTCGGGCGCGGCCAGCACGATGCTGCTGCCGTCCAGGCCGGGAAAATTTCCGCCGCCGCTGGCGCGGTAGTTGTTGGTCACCACGATGAAGGGCTGGTCGGGCTGGACCGGCTTGCCGTCGAAGGTGAGCGAGACGATGCGCTGCCCTGCCGGCCTGGATACGTCGATCACGTAGTGGAGGCCGCCCTGGATCTGGTCGAAGTTGAAACCCGCGTAGTGCGTGTTGATCAGCGGCTGCGGGCCGGTTTTCGCCGGATCGATGCGGTTGAAGCGCTCCGCGGACCGCTCCAGCCACGCCTTCACGCCGGCACCGTCGGTCTTCACCGCGGCGAGCGTGTTCGGATAGAAGTAGAGGTCCGCCGCGCTGCGCAGGGTGAGCGGGCCGGGCGCCACGTCGGTGTAGTCGTCCGGGCCGCCGAAGCCGGTGCGGAACGCAGCGGCGGCGGAGAGCACCGGCACCCTGGCGAGCTCGGGATGCAGGCGCGGCAGCTCGGCGCGCACGTAGTCGCGCTGCGCGGCGTTGACCACGGCCAGCGCGCTCATGTCGCCCTCGTCGGCGAAATAGGTGGAGAGACGCACCTCGCTGCGGCCGATCGGCGTGTTCACGTAGGCCACCGCAGCCTGCTGCACCTTCGCCGCCAGCGGCGCGATGGCCGGGTCCGGCGCCACGCAGCTGGCGTTGTCGCCGGCCTTGGCGCAGATCGGCCGCACTTCGCTGTGCGTGCGGCCCTTGTCGATGGTCCAGCGGCCGTCCCGGTAATCCAGCGCAAGGTCGACCACGCCCAGGTCCTTGCCGAAGAAACCGCCCATCACGGCGGGCACGCCGCGCACGAAGCCATGCACGGCGTCCACATCGTGCATGTGCGCGAAGCGCGGGCCGGGGAATTCGGTGTGCATGTGGCCGAGCAGCATCACGTCGATGCCGGGCACGCCGGCGAGGTACCAGCCGGCGTTCTCCAAGGTGGGCGTGTACGGCGCGGTGTCGAGGCCGCCGTGCACCAGCGCCACGACCAGGTCGGGGTGCTGCGCCTCGATCTGCGGCAGGTACTTCCTCGCCGCCTCCACCACGCCATCCGCCACCACCTTGCCGTCGAGGTTGCGCTTGTCCCACTGCATGATCGGCGGCGGCGTGAAACCGATGATCGCCACATGCAGCGGGACCTTGCCGGTCTTGCCGCCCGGCAGCGTCACCGCGATGTCCTTGGTCACCATCGTCCACGGCCTGAAGATCGGCTTGCCGTCGCGCGTGCTGTCCACGTTCGCGAGCACCAGCGGGAAATGCGGACCGTCGCAACGCATGTGCGTGCCGCCGGCCACGTCCATCGGCGTGCCGGTGACCTGCGACAGCCAGCCCAGCCCGTAGTTGAACTCGTGGTTGCCGATGGTGCCGCCGTCGTAGCCGATCGCGTCCATCGCGCGGTAGACCGCCAGCTCCCGGTTGCAGGGCATCTTCTGCACCTGAGCCTGCCAGTCGGCCAGCACCGAGCCCTGGATGGTGTCGCCGTCGTCGAACAGGAAGCTGTTCGGGAACTGCCTGCGCGCCTCGTCGATCAGCGTGGCGGTGCGCTCGAAACCCAGCGTGGGATCGGCTTTCTGCTTGTAGTAGTCGTAGCCGAGGATGTTGGAGTGGATGTCGGTGGTTTCCAGGATCGCCACCGTGGCACGCGTGCCGTCGGGCAGGTCCGACGCGCGCAGCGGCTGCAGGCCGCAGGCGGCGAGCAGGGCGGCTGCAAGGAGGGATCGGGCGGCGTGGTGCGAGGGCATGGCGTGGCAACCGGGGGAGGGAAGCGCAAGTCTTGCGCGAACGCCGCCGAAAATCCCGGGCATTGACACTTGCGCGTTGCAGCACCAGAATGCGCGGGCCGGTACGGCACGCAACAGCAGCCGCACGGCACCCTGTCCTGACTAACCAAGGCATATGGACGTTTACCCTAGTCGCAACGTCGACATCCGCTCGCATCGGGTGCCGGCAATGCATAACAAGCTGAACGCCTGCGGCAACCGCCTGCGGTCGGCCGGTCCTTTCCTCGACTAGGAAACGCCGGCCCATCCCCGACGGCGCCGCGCGCCGTAACCGAGGAGATGGGCCCATGAAGCTCCTTCGCGATTTTCTCCGCCTGCGGACTCCCCGCCGCAGCCTGTTCGCCGCAAGCCGCGATGCGCGCCGCCGCGAGTACGTGGTCACCGTGCCGGCGCCGTTGGCCGCGCCGGGCGCCGAGCCGCAACCCATGGCCGCGTCGCGCATCGCCGCGCCGTTGTCGTCGCCGCGTCATCTGCAGCTGGCATCTAGTCGCTGATGCACGCCTTCGTGCCCCGCAAGTGCTGGCCTCCGCCAGTGTCGCGGAGGTGCGGCTCGTGCCTGGCGGCCAGCGTGGCCGCCACGAGGCATCCACCCGGCGTTCCGTCCAGCTGATCCGGCCCTGCGCCGACACGCTGCCGCGGCGCGGATCACCACGAAAGAACGGTAGCGACCCATGAGCAAGTCCTTTTTCCGCCCGACCGCCAAGGCGGCGGCGCCGGCAACGGCGCACGTGCCCGCGGCGCAGGAAGCGTTCCGCGACAACGAGGCCCTGCTGGCCGCGCTGGAGACATCCCTCCACGGCCTCGACGAGGCGAGCATCACCGAGCGCTTGCACCGCGACGGTGTGAACGAAGTGTCGCACGAGAAGCCACCGCACTGGTCGGTACAACTGCTGCGCGCGCTGAAGAATCCCTTCATCGTGGTGCTGCTGATCCTGGCGGTGGTGGAACTGGTCACCTCACCGGACGACCTGTCCGGCCCGATCATCATCGGCGTGATGGTGGCGATCAGCGTGGTGCTCAGCTTCACGCAGGAGTACCGCTCCTCGCGCGCCGCCGAAAAGCTCAAGGCGATGGTGCGCAACACCGCCACCGTCACCCGCCGGGCCTCGGACGGGCACAGCGAGCGCATCGAGGTACCGGTGGGCGAGCTGGT
Source organism: Pseudomonadota bacterium (assembly GCA_021798675.1). The sequence goes on from JAJZGE010000009.1 coordinate 4,908, forward strand.
GGTGGGCGACATCGTGCACCTGGCCGCCGGCGACATGGTGCCTGCCGACCTGCGCCTGCTGTCCGCGAAGGACCTGTTCATCAGCCAGGCCATCCTCACCGGCGAATCGCTGCCGGTGGAAAAGGCTGCCCCGGCGCAGGCGCACGTGGTGGAAGCCGGCGCGCACGGCATGCAGCAGGGCAATCCGCTGGACCTGCCCACCATCGGCTACATGGGCACCAACGTGATCTCCGGTACCGCCACCGCGGTGGTGGTGGCCACCGGCACGCGCAGCTACCTCGGCTCGCTGGCGCACAGCATCACCGGCCAGCGCGTGCAGACCAGTTTCGATCGCGGCGTGCGCAGCGTGAGCTGGCTGCTGATCCGCTTCATGCTGGTGATGGTGCCGGTGGTGCTGGGCATCCAGTGGTACAAGCAGGGCTTCCTCAACGCGCTCACGTTCGCGTTGTCGGTGGCGGTGGGCCTGACGCCGGAGATGCTGCCGCTGATCGTCACCGCCAACCTCGCCAAGGGCGCGATCGCGATGTCCCGCCGCAAGGTGGTGGTGAAGCGCCTCAACGCGATCCAGAACTTCGGCGCGATGGACGTGCTGTGCACCGACAAGACCGGCACGCTGACGCTGGACAAGATCGTGCTGGAGCGCCACCTCGACCTCGACGGCGAGGAGTCCGAGGACGCACTGGAGTACGGCTACCTCAACAGCCACTTCCAGACCGGCCTGAAGAACCTGATGGACAAGGCGGTGCTGGCGCATCGCGACCTGGAGCCGATCGTCGGGCGCTACCGGGTGGTGGACGAGATCCCGTTCGATTTCCAGCGCCGCCGCATGTCGGTGGTGTTGGCCCAGGGCAGTGACGGCCGGCACCTGCTGGTGTGCAAGGGCGCGGTGGAGGAAATGCTCTCCATCTGCTCCAGCGAGCGCCGCGGCGACGAGGTCATCCCGATGACCGATGCACGCCGCCAGGAAATCAAGGCGATGACGCACCATCTCAACGAGGATGGCCTGCGCGTGCTGGTGGTGGCGATCAAGCAGGAGGATGCGCACGGCCGCGCGTACGGCGTGGCCGACGAGGCCGGCCTCACCGCGGTGGGCTGCCTCGCCTTCCTCGATCCGCCCAAGGACACGGCGGCGACCGCGATCGCCGCGCTGCATCACCATGGCGTCGAGGTCAAGGTGATCACCGGCGACAACGAGGCGGTGACGCGCAAGATCTGCCGCGAGGTGGGGCTGGACGTGGAGCATTCGGCGCAGGGCCGCGACGTCGAGCCGCTGGACGACGACGCGCTCGACGCGCTGGTCCGGCGCACCACCGTGTTCGCCAAGATGTCGCCGTTGCAGAAGGCGCGCGTGGTCAAGTCGCTGCAGCGCCAGGGTCACACCGTGGGCTTCCTCGGCGACGGCATCAACGACGCGCCGGCGCTGCGCGAGGCGGACGTGGGCATCTCGGTGGACACCGCCACCGACATCGCCAAGGAGTCGGCCGACATCATCCTGCTGGAGAAGAACCTGATGGTGCTGGAGGAGGGCGTGGTCGAGGGCCGCATCACCTTCGGCAACATCATCAAGTACATCAAGATGACCGCCAGCTCGAACTTCGGCAACGTGCTGAGCATGATGGTGGCGAGCGTGTTCCTGCCGTTCGTGCCGCTGCTCCCGCTGCAGATCCTGGTGCTGAACCTGCTCTACGACATCTCGCAGCTGTCGATCCCGTTCGACCGCATGGACGAGGAATACCTGCGCAAGCCGCGCAAGTGGGACGCCAGCGACATCGGCCGCTTCATGTTCTGGATCGGCCCGACCAGCTCGGTCTTCGACATGACCACCTTCGCACTGCTGTGGTACGTGTTCGGCGCGAACGGACCGGCGCACCAGGACCTGTTCCAGTCCGGCTGGTTCATCGAGAGCCTGCTGACGCAGACCCTGGTGGTGCACATGATCCGCACGCGCAAGATCCCGTTCCTGCAGAGCGTGGCGGCGGCGCCGGTGCTGGGCCTGACCACCGCGATCATCGCGATCGGCATGACCATTCCGTTCGCCGCCGTGGGGGCCAAGCTCGGCATGGTGCACCTGCCGGACGGATATTTCGGCTGGCTCGCCGCCACCGTCGTGGCCTATTGCGCGCTGACCCAGCTGGCGAAGCTGGTCTACATGCGCCGCTACGGCCGCTGGCTGTGACCTGAAAGCCTGTATGCGCCGCCGGGATGGCGGCGCATCGGGCGCTCAATCCGCAGGGCGCACGTCCAGCGTCATCGCGTGGAAGTCCATCGTCACCACGCTGTGCGCGAACAGCGGGTTGCCCACGGTGGCCTCGAACAGGCCATCGGGCTGGTGCACCGGGTGCTTGCCGTGGCCGGCGAAGTAGATCGTGGGGTATGCCCCCAGCAGGCGACGGCTGGCGAAGCCGAGGCTGCCAGCCGTCGAGGCCAGCATCTCGACGCCGCCGTCGGTGAACTCGAACCGCCTGGGCCTGCCCTGCTTGCGCAGGCTGAGCCCCGCGAGCGCCGCGTCGTAGACCAGCATGGTGCCGGTGTACATGGTGTCGATCTGGGCGTGTACCGGGTGGCCGTCGATGGTGAAGGGTGCGCCGACCACGATGGGCGGACCGCGATGGCCGAAGGTGATCAACTGCAGCGTGCCGGGTGCGTGCCCGGCCGGCGTGGTGGATGTCTCCGGTGCGGAGATCCGCAGTAGGTGGTTCGGGTAGTCGATCTGCAGCATGCGATCCTTGAACGCGGTATAGGCCAGCGTGCCGTCGGCGGGCAGGCGGGCGGGACCGAAGCTTGCCGGGCCGGCCACGGCGAAGTGGACCGCGAGTTTCGCTTCGCCCAGCTCGAGCAGGTGCCGGCCGCCGTCCTGGAAATCGGGGAGGGGCTTGCCGTCGCGCAGCACCGGCCTGGGTCGCCAGTCCATCGCCTTGGCGGCGTCGGTCAGTATGATCGAAGCGATGTCGCCGGTATCCAGCACCAGCGTGCGCATGGGGCCGCCATCGACGCGGGCCTGGAAGCAGATCAGGCCCGCGCAATCGTGGAACGGCACGACGGTGAAGCGCGGTGCGCCGCCCGCGGCGAAGGCCGGCGCGGCCGGCAGCAGGGCGACCAGTGCAGCGAGGGCAAGCAGGGCCTTTCCGGACACGGTCGGTACTCCTGGGCGGGGAGTCGACAGTCCAGCGGTCCGTGGCAGGTGCCGCCAGTGCGGGAAGTCACCGGCCGCGGGTAGCGGTCAGTCGTCCTGGCCGATGCGCTGGCGGCGGTGCCGCCACCACAGCCAGGCCAGGCACAGCAGCACCAGGCCGACCAGGAACCACATGCTGTTCTGGCCGCGCTGCATCCATTTCATCAGCCACACGTGGTTGTCGGCGCCGAAATAGCCGAGGTAGACCCATACCGGCACGCTGATCAGCGCGGCGGCGGTATCGATCAGCAGGAAACGCAGCAGCGATACCTGCCGCGTGGCGCCGGCGGTGGCGTAGACCGTGGTGCGCATGCCGGGCAGGAAGCGGGCGACGAACAGCACGCGGTTGCCATAGCGCGCGAACTTGTGCTGCACCACTTCGTAGCGCTCCGGCGGCAGCACGCGTGCCACCCAGCGCCATTTCAGCATGCGCGCGCCGTAGTGGCGGCCGAGCATGAACACGGTGGCGTCGCCCAGCAGCACGCCGGCCATGCACAGCGCGAACATCGCATGCACGTTGGCGTAGCCCAGCCCCGCGATCACGCCGCCGGCGACCAGGGTGACGTCCTCCGGCAGCGGCAGGCCGAGGCCGCAGATCATCAATGCGATCCACACCGCGACGTAGCCGTTCTCGGTGAAGATCGTGACCAGTCGTTCAAGCAAATCCATCGGCGTCCCTGCGGGGCATGCGGCATGCGTCGCGACATGATCCCACACGCATCTGCGACAAGCTTTCCGCAATGCGGCGTTCGGTCCGCACTGCGTGCTCAGTCCGGTGTGGCGACGGGCCGCACGCGCGCGGCGAGCAGCTCGCGCAGCTCGGCCTTCTCGGCGTCGTCGAGCGGGCCGCTGCGCATCTTCGCGTGCAGCGCCTCGCGGCGCAGCGCCACGGTCTGATCGTCCATCCGCTGCAACGCCTCCATGAATTCGGTGCGCTGCGCTTCCGGTTCGCCCACCACGGCGGTGGCCATCAGCTTTTGCAGCGCGGGGTATTCCGCGCGCTCGGCGAAATGTTCCACCAGCATCGCCGGGTTGATGCCGGGACGGCTGCGCGCGATGTCGAGCAGTTCGGCGAGCAGGCCCACGCCGGGCTTGTCCAGGCGCAGGAAGCGGTAGGGCTTCTCCACCTGGTCGGCCATGCCGGGCTGGGCCAGCAGCAGGGCGATCGCGCTGCGCACCAGCGAGCGCTGCGCCGCCACTGGCCGCTGCACCGCGCGGTGCGCGGCAGGGTCGGCCTGCAGGCGTGCGCTGGCGCCGCTGCGGCGCTCCAGCTCCTGCGCCATCAGGTCGCGGAACGCGCCATCGGGCAATCGCGCGATCAGCGGGCGCGCACGCTCGGCGAGGCGGGCGCGGCCGTCGAGGCTGGCCATGTCCACGTCGCGCGCCAGCTCGTCGAAGAAGTAGTCGGACAGCGGCGTGGCGTGCTTCAGGCGTTGCTCGAAACCGTCCTTGCCCTCCTTGCGCACCAGCGTGTCCGGGTCCTCGCCCTCGGGCAGAAACAGGAAATACGCCTGCCGACCGTCGCGCAGGCGCGGCAGCGCGGCATCCAGCGCCTTCCATGCGGCGGCGCGGCCGGCGCGGTCGCCGTCGAAGCAGAACACCACGTCGGGCGCGGCGCGGAACAGCTGCTCGGTGTGCTCGGGCGTGGTGGCGGTACCCAGCGTGGCCACCGCGATCGGCAGGCCGGCCTGGTGCAGCGCGATCACGTCCATGTAGCCCTCCACCACCACGATGCGCTGCAGGTTCGCGTTGGCCTGCTTCACCTGCCACAGCGCGAACAGCTCGCGGCCCTTGTGGAACAGCGGGGTTTCCGGCGAGTTGAGGTATTTGGGGCCGTCGCTCTTGCGCGGATCCTGCGCGCCGGGATCCGGGGCCGGCGACCCGTCGCCGGGCTTCTGGATGATCCTGCCGCCGAAGGCGATCACGCGGCCGCGGCGGTCGAGGATGGGGAACATCAGGCGTTCGCGGAAGCGGTCGTATTTGCTGCCGCGTTCGCCGGTGGAGACCATGCCGGCCTCGGCCAGCAGCTCGATCCGCCGCGGGCTGTTGCCCAGCGCCCTGGTGACGCCGTCGTAGCCGGCCGGCGCCCAGCCGAGGCGGAAGCGCGCGATGGTGTCGGCGTCCAGCCCGCGCCTTTTGCAGTACGCCTGCGCTTCGGCGTTGCGCGGCAGCTGCTGCTGGTACCAGGCCGCGCAGGCGTCGAGCAGGGTGTAGAGGTCGGTCTTGTCCTCGCGCGGGCGGTCGTCGCGGCCGCCTTCGCGCGGCACGGTGAGGCCCACCGACTGCGCCAGCTCTTCCACCGCGTCGGGAAACTCCAGCCGCTCGTAGTCCATCAGGAACTTGATCGCGCTGCCGTGCGCGCCGCAACCGAAGCAGTGGAAGAACTGCTTGGCCGGGCTGACGTAGAACGAGGGCGTGCGCTCGTCGTGGAACGGGCAGCACGCCGTCCACTCGCGGCCGGCCTTCTTCAAAGGCACGCGCCGCTCGATCACGTCGACGATGTCGACGCGGGCGAGCAGTTCGTCGATGAAGCTGTCAGGGATCAGGCCGCGCATAGGCCGGGTAGTTTAGGCCATGGGGGCGAAGCGGCCACGCAGCGGTGGCGCGTCGCCAGCCCGCAGGGCGCCCCGTATCGCCGGCTGGCGTTGATCTGCGGGCTGGGGCGAGGAGATGCGGCGATGGCAGGTTGGGAGGGTGTTGCCCCGGGGCCGGCCGGCAACGGGGTGCCCCCGCCCGTCAGAGGATGTGGAACACCCCGATCACCGCCAACAGGGCGATCAGGAACAGGATCAGGAAGACCGCGAACAGGAACTTGGCGATGGTGGCGGCCGCGCCGGAAATGCCGCGAAAACCGAATGCACCGGTGACCAGCGAGATGATGGCGAAGATGATGGCCCACTTGAGCATGCGTCTCTCCTGCGGCTGACCAAGCGCCGCGCGCGAAAGGATGCCGGACGACGGATGCCGCGGCCCCTGGCTTGTAGCAATGCGCCCGTTAAGGCGATGCATGGGGCTGAGGCATCGCCATCCGTCGCAGCGGGCCGTCACGGCGAACGCCGCGGCATGGCTGCGCGCCTGGCCGTTCGCGCGGTCGCTACGCTGGCGACGGCGGCCGGCGTTTCAGCCGGCGAGCCTGGCCTTGATCAGCGCCGATACCTTGCCCATGTCGGCGCGGCCGGCGGCCTTTTCCTTCACCGCGGCCACCACTTTGCCCATGTCGCGTGGCGAGCTGGCGCCGGTGGCGGCGATGGCGTCGGCGATCAGCGCATCGAGTTCGGCCTCGTCGAGCTGGGCGGGCAGGTAGGTTTCGATCACCGCCATCTCGGCGCGCTCCACCTCGGCGAGGTCTTCGCGGTGGCCGGCGACGTACTGGCTCACCGAATCCTTGCGCTGCTTGAGCATCTTCTCCAGTACGGCCAGCGTCTGGACGTCGTCGAGCTCGACGCGCTCGTCCACCTCGCGCTGCTTGATTGCGGCGAGGACCAACCGGATCACGCCGAGGCGATGCTTGTCGCCGCCGCGCATGGCGGCCTTCATGTCGTCGGTGAGCTGCTGCTTGAGCGTCATGGCGGGCGTCCGGGTGGGTGGATGGGCAATTCTACGGAAACGACAAAACCGGCGTTGCCTTGCGGCAACGCCGGCCAGTCGAATCCGGATGCGGGCGACGGCAGCGGAGGATCGCGCCAGTCGCGTGTGCTGCTCGCGCGGCGCGGAAGCGCCGCGGCAGGCTCAGTACAGCCGGGTCTTGCGCGAGACGTCGCGCGACAGGCGGCGCAGGTGACGCTTCACCGCGGCAGCGCGCTTGCGCTTGCGCTCCTGGGTCGGCTTTTCGTAGAACTCGCGCTTGCGGGTTTCGGCCAGGACGCCGGCCTTCTCGCAGGTACGCTTGAAACGACGCAGCGCGACTTCGAACGGCTCGTTCTCGCGGACTTTGACGTTGGGCATGGATACTCCGGGTGTTAATCTGTCCCGAATCCGGGACTGTGAATACGGCGAGCCGCGAAGTATACCGTGCCTGACGAGAATTTTTCAAAGCCCCAGCCGCCGGTCGAATCCCACCTGCCCGTGACGGGCAAGCCGGTGCTGGGCATCGAATCCTCCTGCGACGAGACCGGTGTGGCGATCCTGCGCTGGGAGCCGGTCGCGCCGGGCCGTGGCCTGCTGGCGCACGCCCTGTACAGCCAGGTCAAGCTGCACGCCGACTACGGCGGCGTGGTGCCGGAGCTGGCCAGCCGCGACCACGTGCGCAAACTGCTGCCGCTGGTGCGCGAGGCGCTGGCC
>JAJZGE010000526.1 GCA_021798675.1 Pseudomonadota bacterium
ACCGCCGCCTTCAGCGCGGGATGTGGGTGCACCAGCGACATCAGCGGCTCGAAGCCGTCGTAGGAGATGCCGATGGTGGCGACCCTGCCGTTCGATTCGGGTATGTGCTTCACCAGCCAGTCGATGGTGTCCCAGGTGTCGGTAGCGTCGTCCACCGGCGTGGGGTTGAGCGGGCCGTGCACCGGCCGGTTCATCACGTAGTCGCCCTCGGAGCCGTACTTGCCGCGGATGTCCTGGATCACGCGGATGTAGCCGTCTTCGGCGATCACGTCGGCGGCGTTGTCGTAGCCCTCCAGCAGCGGCTCGATGTGGCCGCTCATGAAGTTGTGGCTGAGCTGGTGCGCGTCGTACGGCGTGCGCGTGAGCACGATGCCGGCGTGCTTCGCGCCTTTCGGGATCAGGATCACCGTGTTGAGCTTCACGCCGTCGCGCATCGGGATCATCACGTCGTGCTCGACGTAGTCGAAGCTGCCGGTGGCCGGCCTGAAATGGGCCGGCGTCTCGCTGGGATAGTCGGGATACCTGACCTGCGGCGCGTCCGTGGCGGACAGCGCGCCGCTGGCGGCGAGCAGGGCGGCAAACAGTGCGGGTTTCAGGCCCGCGACGATACGGCGTGGCGTCATGGCATCGGCTCCCCTGTGGCGAAATCGCCCGGGCAGCTTACTGCGCGTGGCCGGCTCAGCGCACCGGCTTGGCCAGGCGCAGCAGGTCGGTGGCGTAGCCCGCGGCTTCGTACAGCGCACGTGCGCGCTCGTTGCCGGGGAACACCGCCAGCGTCACCAGTTGGCAATGATGCTCGCGCGCCCACTGCTCGGCATGCGCCAGCAGCGCCTTGCCCACGCCGCGGCCTTCGTGCGCGGGCGCCACGGCGAGGTCGGAGATGTGGCAGTTGCCGCGGCCGGTGAAGAAATCCTCGGTACGCTGCAGGTGGATGAATCCCACCCGCGTGCCGTCGGTGTCCTCGGCCACGAACAGATGGCTGTTCGCGGGTTGGTCTTCCAGGTGCCGCAGCAAGTCGTCGCGGATGCCTTCGATGCACTCGTGCCGTCGCCGCCACGCGGGCAAGGGAAAGCCCACGAAACGCGGCACCAGCGAAAGGATGAAGTCGTCGTCGTCTTCGGCCAGACGGATCAGCAGGGACGGGTCGCTCATGGTCGTTGCGGTTGCCCAGGATTTTGCGGTTCTACACCAGCACGGCCCGCGCCGTATAGTGCGGGCTCCCTGCCCCGGAGAGTAGCGCCCATGCCCGCGACCCGCATCCGCCTGCAGACCGGCGACGACCGCATGCTGGCGCAAGGCATCGCCGCGATCCAGCAGGAGATGAAGCTGCCGCTGGCGTTCCCGCCCGAGGTCGACGCCGAGGCGGCGCGGGCGGCTGCGCAACCGCGCTTGCCCGACCTGGATCGCAGCGATATCCCGCTGGTTACCATCGACCCGCCCGGTTCGATGGACCTGGACCAGGCGCTGCATTTCGAGCGGCGCGACGGCGGCGGCTACCGCGTGCATTACGCCATCGCCGACGTGGCCGCGTTCGTGGCGCCCGGCGGCGCGCTGGATGCCGAGGCGCAGCGCCGCGGCGAGACGCTGTACGGCGCCGATTCGCGCATTCCGCTGCATCCGGCGAGCTTGTCCGAAGGTGCCGCTTCGCTGCTGCCGGATCAGCTGCGCCCGGCCCTGCTGTGGACGATCGACCTGGATGCCGGCGGCGAGATCGGGGCCGTCGACGTGCGCCGTGCGCGCGTGAGGAGCCGCGCACGGCTCGACTACGCCGGCGTGCAGCAGCAGCTCGATGCGGGGACGGCCGATCCCTTATGGACGTTGTTGCGCGAGGTGGGCGAGTTGCGCAAGCAGCGCGAGCAGGCGCGCGGAGGCATCAACCTCGCCCTGCCCGAACAGGAAATCAGCGTGGTGAACGGCCACTGGCGGTTGGCCTATCGTGCCAACCATCCCGACGAGGACTGGAACGCGCAGATTTCCCTGCTGACCGGCATGGCCGCGGCGCGGCTGATGGTGAAGGGCAGGATAGGCATCCTGCGCACGCTGCCGCCGCCGCAGCCGCAGGACATTGCGCGGCTCAAGCGCACCGCGCAGGCGCTGGCCATCGCCTGGCCGGATGGCCTGGGCTATGCCGATTTCATCCGCACCCTCGACCCGTCGAAGGATGTTCACGTCGCGATGCTCACCGCGTGCACCACCGTGCTGCGCGGTGCCGCCTACGCGGCCTTCGACGGCGAGTTGCCCGCGCAGCCCATGCAGTCCGCGGTGGCGGCGGAGTATGCCCACGCCACCGCGCCGCTGCGCCGGCTGGTGGACCGCTACGTGGGCGAGGTCTGCGTCGCGCTGTGCGCGAATCAGCCGGTGCCGGACTGGGTGCGCAGCGCGCTGCCCGCGCTGCCTGACCTGATGGCCGAGGCGGATCGCCGCGCCAAGCACTACGAACGCCAGGTAATCGACCTGATCGAGGCGGTGCTGCTGGCGCCGCGGGTCGGCGAAGCCTTCACCGGCGCCATCGTCGAAATAAACGGCGGACACGGCAACGGCCACGAAGGCGTGGTGATGCTGCGCGATCCGGCAATCGAGGCGCGCGTCAAAGCCCCCGCGCCGCTACCGCTGGGACAGGACGTGGCGGTGCGACTGGTCGAGGCCGATCCGGTGCGGCGGCTGGTGCGTTTCGAACTGGCGACCGGCGCATGACAAGGCGGCCACCATGCCGTCCTGGCGCTTCAAGTTGCCTTTGCCCTGCCGATACAGGGCCAATGCAAACCGGTGACAGGAGCATGGCGGCGGGCAACGGGCAACGGGCGGCGAAGG
>JAJZGE010000527.1 GCA_021798675.1 Pseudomonadota bacterium
CCCTGCCCGGCCTGCGCTTCACCCGCGAAACCGCGGACTCGATGGCGCTGAACCGGATCCGCGGCGGCGCGGTCATCATGGCCGGCTCGGGCATGTGCACCGGCGGCCGCGTGCGCCACCACCTGCGGCACAACCTGTGGCGCGAGGATTCCAGCGTGGTGTTCGTCGGCTATGCCGCGGCCGGCACGCTGGCGCGCATCCTGATCGACGGCGCGAAATCAGTGCGCCTGTTCGGCGACGAGATCCCGGTGCGGGCGCAACTGCACACCATCAACGGTTTCTCCGCCCACGCCGACCGCGACGAGCTGCTGGCCTGGCATGCGGCGATCAGGCCGGAGCAGACCATCCTGGTGCACGGCGACGAGGAGGTGATGCAGGCCTTCGCCACGCATCTCGCCGCCACCGGGGTGCATATGCCGCGCAATGGCGATGCCATCACCCTCTGACAATCATCCACGGCCAGCAGGCTGCCCCTATGTCCACACCATCCCCCGACAGACTCTCCGACGACGAACTGGCTGGCCTCGACCGCTACTGGCGGGCCTCGCTCTACCTGTGCGCCGGCATGCTGTACCTGCGCGACAACCCGCTGCTGCACGAGCCGCTGCGGCTGGAACACATCAAGCACCGGCTGCTCGGCCACTGGGGCTCGGACGCCGGGCAGACCCTGGTGTGGACGCACCTGAACCGGCTGATCCGCGCGCGTGATCTCGACGCAATCTTTGTTTCCGGACCCGGCCACGGCGCGCCCTCCGTGCTGGCGCACGCGTGGCTGGAAGGACGCTACGGCGAGCTGTATGCGGACAAGGGGCCGGGCCTGGACGGGCTGCGCCGCTTCTTCAAGGAGTTCTCCTTCCCCGGTGGCGTGGGCAGTCACTGCACGCCGGAGACGCCGGGCTCGCTGCACGAGGGTGGCGAGCTCGGCTACAGCCTGGCGCACGCCTACGGCGCAGCCTTCGACCATCCCGATCTGCTGGTGGTTTGCATGGTGGGCGACGGCGAGGCGGAGACCGGGCCGCTGGCCACCGCCTGGCATTCGAACAAGTTCCTCGATCCGGCGCGCGACGGCGCGGTACTCCCGGTGCTGCACCTCAACGGCTACAAGATCGCCAACCCCACGGTGCTGGCGCGCATCCCGCACGGGCAGCTTGCCGACCTGATGCGCGGCTACGGCTACGAGCCATGCTTCGTCGAAGGTGACGACCCGCGGCGCGTGCACCGGGAGCTGGCCGCCGCGCTGGAAACCGCACTGGACCGTATCGCCGACATCCAGCGTCGCGCCCGCCACGGCGGCTTCGACGGCCAGCCGGTGTGGCCGATGATCGTGCTGCGCACCCCGAAGGGCTGGACCGGCCCGAAGGAAGTGGACGGCCATCGCGTGGAGGGCAGCTGGCGCGCCCACCAGATTCCGCTGGACCCGCACAAGGATGCTGCCCACCTGCGCCAGCTCGAACAGTGGCTGCGCAGCTACCGCCCCGAGACGTTGTTCACCGCGGACGGCCACCTGGCGCCGGAGCTGGCTGAGCTGGCCCCATCCGGGCATCGCCGCATGAGCGCCAACCCGGTGGCCAACGGCGGCCTGCTGCGGCGGACGCTGCTGCGTCCGGACATCCGCGGGTACGCCGTGGCGGTCGCCGAACCGGGCAACGCCACCGAGGAGAACACCCGGCCGACCGGCCGCCTGCTGCGCGACGTGATGCGCGCCAATCCCGACCGCTTCCGTTTCTTCTGCCCCGACGAAACCGCCTCGAACCGGCTGGACGACATCTACCAGGCCAGCGGCAAGGCGTGGATGGCCGCGACGCTGCCGGAGGATGCCGACGGCACCCACCTGCAACGCGGCGGCCGGGTGATGGAGATCCTCTCCGAACACACGCTGGAGGGCTGGCTGGAGGGCTACCTGCTGTCCGGCCGGCACGGCCTGCTCGCCTCGTACGAGGCCTTCATCCACGTCATCGACTCGATGTTCAACCAGCACGCCAAGTGGCTGGAGAAGGCACTGGAGGTGCCGTGGCGGGCCAGCGTGTCCTCGCTCAACATCCTGGTTACCTCCACCGTGTGGCGGCAGGACCACAACGGCTTTTCGCACCAGGACCCCGGCTTCCTCGACGTGGTCACCAACAAGAGCCCGCGGGTCACCCGCATCTACCTGCCGCCGGACGCGAACTGCCTGCTGTCGGTGGTCGACCATTGCCTGGACAGCACCGACAAGATCAACGTGATCGTCGCCGACAAGCAGAGCCACCTGCAGTACCTGGGCATCGACGAGGCCGCCGACCACTGCGCCAAGGGCATCGGCATCTGGGACTGGGCCAGCAGCGACGACGGCGCCGAGCCGGACCTGGTGATGGCCTGCGCCGGCGACGTGCCGACGAAGGAGGCGCTGGCCGCCACCGCCCTGCTGCGCGAGCACTTCCCGACGTTGAAGGTGCGTTTCATCAACGTGGTGGACCTGTTCCGGCTGCAGCCGGAAAGCGAGCACGTGCACGGGCTGTCCGACGCCGCGTTCGACAGCCTGTTCACCCGCGACAAGCCGGTGATCTTCAATTTCCACGGCTACCCGTGGCTGATCCACAAGCTGCTGTACCGACGCTGCAACAGCCGCAACGTGCACGTCCGCGGCTACAAGGAACAGGGCAACATCAACACCCCGATGGACCTGGCCATCCGCAACCAGATCGACCGCTTCGACCTGGTGATCGACGCCATCGACCGCGTGCCAGGCCTGCAGTTGGTCGGCGCGCACGTGCGCGAGCGGATGAGGGACGCCATCCTTGCCTGCCAGCGCTTTGCCAGCAGATCGGAA
>JAJZGE010000528.1 GCA_021798675.1 Pseudomonadota bacterium
CATCATCACCACCGGCATCGGTGATCTGCTGGGCTTTCCGAAGGGATCGCTGGTCAACTTCATGCTCAGGCATGTCAAGCAGCTGGTACCCGCATTCGATCTGCCGCACGCCGTGCGCTTTCGCGATGCGCTGTCACGCGGCGCGGCATACCCGCTGGTGCCGGTGCAGCTCGGGCACGACGACATCGCTTTCCTCCAGTACACCGGCGGCACCACCGGCGTGGCCAAGGGCGCGATGCTGACGCATGGCAACATGGTGGCGAACATGCTGCAGGCAGGCGCATGGATCGGCAAAAACACCAGGCCGGGCGAGGAAGTGATCATCACCGCGCTGCCGCTTTATCACATCTTTTCGCTGACCGCGAACGGGCTGGTGTTCACCCGCCTGGGCGGCCTGAACTGGCTGATCACCAATCCGCGTGACATGCCGGGGTTCGTCAAGGAGCTGAAACAATCCGGCTTCACCGCCCTCACCGGCGTCAACACGCTGTTCAATGGGCTGCTCAACACGCCCGGATTTGCCGAGCTGGATTTCTCGCGGCTGCACCTGTCCCTGGGCGGTGGCATGGCCGTGCAACGCGTGGTCGCCGAACGCTGGAAGAAGGTGACTGGCTGTACCCTCGCCGAAGCCTACGGACTCACTGAAACCTCCCCGGCGGTATGCATCAATCCGCTGGATCTGAAGGAATACAACGGCTCGATCGGTCTGCCGCTGCCCTCCACCGAGGTGGCGATATGGTCGGAGGATGGGCAACCGCTGCCGATCGGCGAAGCCGGCGAGCTGATGGTACGCGGGCCGCAGGTGATGAAGGGTTACTGGCAGCGTTCGGACGAGACCGCGAAGGTGCTTGGTGACGACGGCTGGCTGCATACCGGCGACATCGCCAGGATGGATCAGCTCGGTTATTTGTACATCGTCGACCGCAAGAAGGACATGATCCTGGTGTCCGGCTTCAACGTCTATCCGAACGAGGTCGAGGATGCCGTGATGCAGCACCCCGGCGTGCTCGAGGTGGCCGCGGTGGGTGTTCCCGATGAGCATTCCGGCGAGACGGTGAAACTCTACGTGGTGCGCAAGGATCCGCAGCTCACCGAGGACGAGATCAGGCAGTTCTGCCGCGAGAACCTCACCGGCTACAAGCGTCCGAAGCTGATCGAGTTCCGCGATGAGCTGCCGAAGAGCAACGTGGGCAAGATCCTGCGCCGCGAGCTGCGCGACGAAAAAAAGACTGCGGTCTGAAACCACCGCGCCCGCCATCGGCGGGCGCGTGCATCGGCGGCGGACGGCCCCGGTCAGCCGTCTTTCCAGTACTCCAGAATATCGGCATAGCCGCCCAGCAGGTTCCACAGCGGCACCTGCTTGTCCTCGGGTATGCGGCTGTAGGAAAAGCCGATGTGGTGGTCGGAAATGCGTGCGACCACCGCTTCCAGGTGAATGTGCAGGTTATGCCCGAAGATCATGTCGAGCACCCAGCTCTGCCCGGTCTCGCCGGACCAGCCGAGCGGGCGTCGCAGCAGGGCGCCGGTCGCGGAGATATCGACCAGTTCGGTCGGATGCGACTCGCCATGATGGCTCATCAGGACGGTGGTCTCGATCTGCATGCGTGCCGGACGCAGCTGCTCTGCCGCACCACTACGCTGTCCATTCTTGTCGGTTGTCATCGTCGTTATCATCCTGTCGGGTCTGCACCTGCCATCCGCACGGGTGCCACCATCCTGAAACTTTTCTGCTGCATCATGCCTCAGCCAGACGGCACGCCCCCGGCGTATCGCCTTGCTGCTGGCGCATGCGCTGTGTTGCAGGTCGCGGTCTATCAATGTCTTGTGAAGATGCGGCCTACCGTGATGTCCAAAGCAATCAGCATGCCAGCTTTCGCGCGGAGCTGCGGGCGGCCGCAAAACGCCGCTGATATGCCGGTTACCGCGCACAAATCGCCGTGGCTGCGATCCCGCTGCGCTGCGCCCTGTGCGGCCGGCGCATGCGAGGAGGCGCGTCGGACAGCCAAGCATGACCAGCGTGCTGATCGTGTCTGCCCCTCACGTGTACAAGACCGACAGATTGGGTCACATGACTCCCATGGATGAACCTGTGCACGCAGCGGCCAGGTCGAACGACGGCGCGAATTTCCAACCGGTGCATTGTGCCTGCGGCGAATCCGAAGTTGAAATCCTCCCGCAGTGATCCGCTACCCGATCGAACGTCATTCGCGACCCCGAACTCGCGCAGCGTGCTGCTGGACTTGTCGGCGGTCAGCGGCTACTCTTCGCCTTGCGTGGTTCCACTGATAGCCGTGTGTTGGTCAGCTCCGACCACCGGTGGCAACCACCGAATGCTCTCGAACCGTCCGCTCCAACCGTCACCGGCATGTCTGCATGAGATGCCTGACCCGCACAGTCACTGTGGCTGACAACCCGGATCCTGCGCACAGCGGTCGGCACGACTTGCCTGATCGAACCATCATTGCGTGGCTTCATCATGCCCTTTGTGCCACGGGGTGCCCGATGCACCTTGGTTGAAGATGTACAGACACGTTTCATCCGGTAATGCCGCATCACCGCCGCACTCCGAGCACGCAGACTGCTTCGGATGGCGCCGCTGAACGAACCGATCCGATCGCGTTGAACGCACTGCCAGCCGCTGAAGGCGGCCCCATGACATGCATTGATGAGCACTGAGCCAGTCGAGCCACCGAGCCTGGTCGCCGCACCGCAGGATGCCTTTGCGTCGGTACCGCAACAGCAGGAAATGCCGCTGGCCATCGTGCGCGGCCAACCGATGCTGCAGATGCCGCAGGATCTCTA
>JAJZGE010000529.1 GCA_021798675.1 Pseudomonadota bacterium
GCCACCGTATGGCTGCGGCGCAGGCGCAGGTTGCGCGCGCTGATGTTGAGCTTGTAGCCGTGATCGCGGGCGAGTGCCTGGATGCGTTCGCGGGTATCCGGATTGACCAGCGGACTGTCGCCCAGCGCGCGCGACACGGTGATCTTCGATACGCCCGACAGGCGCGCCAGATCGGCCATGGTCAGGTTCATTGCACGCAGGGAGTCTGGCTGCTTTTTGGTTCTCCGGCTCAACGCTCCGCCCCTGTGGTTCTGCTTGCCAAGTCCGGTCCGCGGACCCTGCCGGCCTGTCCCGGCGCGAGAGCGCGCGACGCATTTCATTAGCCGCAGTGTGGCCAATTGCAGCGAGTGCGTCCAATCACCGCGGTTGCTGCTGGGCGGATGCAGCGCCGAAAACCGGCCGCGAGCGTTCCCTGGCAGCCGGCAGGGTCACACCGCCAGCAAATGTTAACGATATCTTGATAACGATATCATTTGCTGGCAAGCTCGCTCCGCCAGCGTCAGGGGAGTCGGCTATCCAGGCATCCCCTGCGCGCACCAACCCCAGTGAGTGTGGACAAGTCAGTGTCAAGCCGATCCGGATCACCGCCGCCAACCGTGCGGAACCAGCAACCTGTCGACCCATGGCGGCTCACCCGGCATGGCACCGATCCGGCCGGCTTCGCCCAGGACGAGAGCCTGTTTGCGCTGGCCAATGGCGTACTCGGGGTACGCGGCGGCCTGGAAGAGGACCCGAGCGCCAGCCAGGGCACTTTTCTGGCAGGCGTGTGGGAGCGCTCGCCGATCGACTATCACGAGCGCTTCTCCGGCTTCGCGCGCAGCACCGATACCCGCGTGCCGGTGGCGGATGCCACGCGCATCCTGCTGCAGCTGGGCGACATCCCGGTTCATTTGAGCGAAGGCGCCTGGCTGACCTTCGAACGCGCGTTGGATCTGCGCAGCGGCAGCTATCAGCGCACGCTGCACTGGCGTGCTCCCACCGGCGCCACGCTGGAGATCGCCGCCGAACGCATCGTCGCGTTCGACCAGCCCGGCCTGCTGGCGATCCGCTATCGGGTGCGCTCGCTCAACTACAGCGGCCCGATCACCCTCACGTCGGCGATCGACACCTCGCGCGGTGCCATCGCCCAGGGCGACGACCCGCGCATCGGCGCGCACCTGCATGGCGGCCTGCGCCTGCTCGACGCCGCCGCCGACGAACCGCTCGCCTGGGTCGCCCAGCAGACCACCCACAGCGGCATCCGGCTGGTCTGCGGGCAGCGCCACCAGCTGCCCGATGACAGCCTGCGCCCGCATGGCGCGCATCGTTCGGGCCACGGGGTATCGCAGCGATTTGTCGGCACGCTCATCCCCGGCGCAGAAGTGGTGCTTGAAAAATACGTGGCCTATGCGTGGTCGTCGGCTCACGCGGTCGCCACCACCGACGCGCTGCTGGATGACGTCGAGAAGATCCTGGACCAGGCCTTGCGCGCCGGTTATGCGCAGCTGCTGGCCAGCCAGGCGCGCACGCTCGAACCGTTCTGGCGCGCGGCCGATCTGGCCGTCAGCGATGCCGGCGTCGAGCAGGCGCTGCGCTTCAACCTGTTTCACCTGTTCCAGTCCAGCAGTCGGGACGGCAGCAGCAGTACGGCGGCGAAGGGACTGACCGGCGAAGGTTACGAAGGCCACTACTTCTGGGACGCCGAGGCCTTCATGCTGCCGGCGCTGGTAGCGACGGCGCCGGAACTGGCGCGCAGCATGCTGACCTACCGCTACCGCACGCTGGAACAGGCGCGCCTGCATGCACGCGAAATGGATCACCCTCGCGGCGCGCTGTATCCGTGGCGCACGATCAGCGGCGACGAGTGTTCGGCCTATTTCCCGAGCGGCTCGGCGCAGTACCACATCAACGCGGCGATCGCCTGGGCGATCCGGCTGTACGTGGATGCCAGCGGCGACCAGGCGTTCCTGCTGACGCAGGGCGCGGAGATGCTGTTCGAAACGGCGCGCATCTGGCTGCAGATCGGCCACTTCAGCGCGCGTCGCGGCGGCGCGTTCTGCATCCACGAAGTGACCGGCCCGGACGAGTATTCGGCGCTGGTCGACAACAACCACTACACCAACCGGATGGCGCAGCGGCATCTGCGCGATGCGGCCGCGGTGGCCGCATGGATGGCCGCCGAGCATCCGGCCGAACATGCCGCACTGGCCGCGCGCATCGGGCTGCAGGCGGACGAGGCCGGCGAGTGGCTGCGCGCCGCGCAGGCGATGTATCTGCCGGTCGATGCCGCGCTGGATATTTTCCCGCAGGACGACGGCTTCCTCGACAAGCCGCGCCTGCCGGCGCCGGCGCTCACCCACCAGGATGGCAAGCAGCCGCTGCTGCTGCGCATGCATCCGCTGAGCATCTATCGCCATCAGGTATGCAAGCAGGCCGACACGCTGCTGGCACTGGTGCTGGCCGGCGAGCAGGTCGATGCGGCGATGAAGCGGCGCAACTTCGACTACTACGAAGGCGTCACCGTCCACGACTCCACGCTGTCGGCCTCGACCTTCGCGGTGCTCGCCGCCGAAGTGGGCCATGCCGACAAGGCCTACCGCTACTTTCTCGACACCCTGCGCGTCGACCTGGACGACCTGCACGGCAACGCCGCGCACGGTGTGCACATGGCGGCCATGGCCGGCAGCTGGCTGGCGCTGAGCTGGGGCTTCGGCGGCCTGCGCGTGCAGGCCGGCCAGCCCGCGCTGGCACCGCGCCTGCCGCAGGCATGGAGCAGCTACCGCTTCGGGCTGCGCTGGCGTGGCGCCCAGCTGCGGGTGCAG
>JAJZGE010000530.1 GCA_021798675.1 Pseudomonadota bacterium
GAAGAGTGCGGCCATGGATGGCCGCCCATTTGATTTTCGCAATCATGGATGATCGCCAGGAATACAGCAGTGCGGCCATGGATGGCCGCCCATTTGATTCTCGCGATCACGGATGATCGCCGGAAATGCAGCTGGAAATACACGTCTCCACAGCGCTCACCAGCACGGGCGGCGAAACCAGCTGCATCACGCCGTCCGCCAGTCGCACCGCCACCTGCACGGTGCTGGCGCGGGTGACGCGTTCGCCACTGGCCGCATCGGTGATCAGGTAATGGATCTTCAGGCGGTTCTCCCATTCCACCAAGTCGGCACGTATCCGCAGGCGCTGGCCGAAACGTGCGGCGCGCGCGTAGCGCAACTGCACGTCGATCACCGGCCACACGTAGCCCGCCGCCTTCATCTGCGCGTAGTTGTGCCCAATGCGATCGAGCAGCGCACAGCGGGCGATCTCCAGGTACTTCACGTAGTGGCCGTGCCATACCACCTCCATCGAGTCGACGTCGAAGAAAGGCACCACGACCTCGACCTCCGCATGCAGTACGCCACGGCTACGCATCGGCGACATTCCAGTACGGGTAAAAGTTGAACCATTGCTGTGGCGCCAGCAGGCACCATTCGGCGAGGCGGTCGGCGTAGCGCTGCGCCCATTCGGCGATAGCGTCGTCGCGCCGGCCGCGCGCCCACGCGGGCGCATCGAGGAAGCGTTCCAGTCGGATCTCGTAGCGACCTTCGCGCTTGATGCAGCACATCAGGTTCACCGGACAGCCCAGCAGCCCGGCCAGCAGCCACGGCCCCTGCGCGAACGGGGCGGCGTGGCCGAGAAAATCCACTGTCACACGGCGACCCTCATGCAGCGGTACGCGGTCGCCGGCCATCGCCAGCCACTCGCCACGCTCCAGCCGTTGCGCGAGGTCGAGCATCAGCGCGGCGTCGAGCTCGCTGACCTGGATCAGCCGCATACGCTGCTCGCCCGCTTCGCCGAGCAGGCGGTTCAGGTGCGCCACGTGGTGCGTGTGCACCAGCACGTTGAGCGGCACCTGTTCGCCCAGTTCGGCCAGGGCACGGCAGACGTCGAGGTTGCCGAGATGCGTGCCCACCAGCAGTTGGCCGCGCTCGCCGCGGCGGCTGGCCAGCAATTGCGGGCGGATGCCGTCGGGATCGAACAGGCGCACCTGCTCCAGCTGCAGCGCGCCGCGCCAGACGTCCAGCCGGTCCAGCAGGCAGTCGGCGAAGGCCATGAACTGCGCGAACACCCGGCGCGGCGTGGGGCGCAGTTCGGTGCGGCCGCTGAAGGCAGCGAGGCGCGCAAGGTAGTCGCGGACGCTGCGCCGTGCGGTGCGCCCGGTAAGGAAGAAGTACAGCACGATCAGGTGCAGCAGCGGCGACAACAGGCGCCGGCCGCAGCGGCGCGCCACCAGCGCGGTGAAGCGCATCAGCAGCAGGCTGCCGCGTTCGCGTTGCGCGGACCAATGGCGCGTCGTGGCGAGTTGCGCCCCGCTCATGCGCTCGGCTCCAGCACGAGCCGGCCCGAGGAATAGGTGACATCGCCCTCGCGGTAGCTGAAATGCAGCTTGCCGCGCGCGCGATCGAGGCGCAGCGACAGCGTCACGGTATCGCCCGGTCGCAGCAGTCGCTGGAATTTCAGTGCCTCCATCTCGCGGCAGCGCGGGGCGGTGCCGAGCTGCGATGCCGCCAGTTGCAGCGCCCAGCCGACCTGCACCGCGCCGGGCAGCACAGGGGCCTGCGGGAAGTGGCCGGGGAAGTAGTCCAGGTCCGCCGGCACGGCGAGCTGCAGGGCGCATTCGTCGCCATCGCAGTGCGCGCCGAGGACCACCGGAGCGGTGCGCGTGCTCATCCGTTCATCCGCAGGCGCTTGCGCAGCAGCCATTCGCCCACGAACAACGGGCCCATGATGAAATACACGATCAGCCCGTTGTACAGCGTCCACCATTTCAGTGGTGCCCATAGTGTTAGCGCGGCCGACATCGCGGCATTGAACACGAAGAAAGCCACCCACACCCGGGTGACCTTGCGCGTGTAGGGAATGGCCGCGTCGGGCAGGTCCGGCTCGCGCATACGGGCGATGCGTTCTACCACCGGCGGGCCGTAGGCCAGGCTGAGTCCGAATGTCAGCAACAGGAACAGGCTGATCAGGGTGGGATACCAGCGCAGCAGCGCGGATTCGCCGCTGACGCCCAACAGTGCGCAATAGGCCAGGGCCACGATCAGCATCCAGCGCCCACCCGGTTCGCGCAGCAGGAATGGCGCACGCAGCAACCACGCCGCCGCCAGCGCCAGCGCGAACACGTGCGGCGGCACCGTTTCCATGCCGAAGTAGACGAGGAACGGATACAGCACGCCGAGCAGCGGCAGCAGGATGTTGATCAGTTTGCGCATGCGGCCTGCTGGCTGGCGACGAAGGCGGCGAGGCTGGCCAAGGTAGCGAAATGGCGGCGTGCGTCCTTGTCGTCCGAGGCGATGCGGATGTCATAGCGCTTCTGCAACGCCAGCGCCAGTTCCAGCGCATCGACGGAATCCAACCCGAGTCCGTCGCCGAAGAGCGGCTGTTGCGGCGGAATGTCCGTGGCCTGCAGGTCTTCCAGGTTGAGCGTGTCGATGACGAGCTGGGCGACTTCCTCCTCCAGCGCGGTATGGGTCGAGGCGTTCATGGGGTGGCGAGCTCCCTGAGGAAAAGTTGGTGCAGGTGGTCGTTGAGGCGGCGCGAGGCGATGGGCATGGGCGCGCCGGCGTTGAACGGCGCCGGGTCGATGTCCGCGCCCACGCGCAGCCGCACG
>JAJZGE010000531.1 GCA_021798675.1 Pseudomonadota bacterium
GCTGTTGCAGATGGTCGGCGTGCTGTTTTTCGCGCTGACGATTCCGCTCTCCGCGCTGCTCGCCGACCGCCGCGGCAGCCGCTTCACGATGATCGTGTCCACGCTGATCATCCTCGCGTTCGGCCTCGGCTTCGCGCCGCTGTTCGAGGCGGGGCACCTGTGGAGTGTGCTGCTGTTCCTGGCGCTGGGGCTGGCCGCGATGGGCTTCACCTACGGCCCGCTCGGTACCGTGCTGGCACAGATGTTTCCGGTGCCAGTACGCTACACCGGGGCCTCGCTGGCGTTCAACATGGCCGGCATCTTCGGCGCGTCGATGGCGCCGTATCTGGCGACCTGGCTGGCAGCGAACCATGGCCTGGCGTGGGTCGGCTACTACCTTTCCGGTGCCGCGCTGATCACGCTGCTGGCGCTGTGGGCGATGCCGCCGCGCGCGGACTGAGGCGACGGTCGAGGCGCGACGCGAATCGCGCGGATCGGCTTGCGTCGCGCGCGGCCAGCCCCATAACGGAAGGACTTTTCCCTCGAGGACACGCACATGACAAGCTCACCCGACGCGGCGGCCGCCGGCCAGTGTCTGATCGGCGGCGATCTCGCCGTCCATCGCCTCGGCTTCGGCGCCATGCGCATCACCGGCAAGGGGATCTGGGGCGAACCGGCCAGTCGCGCTGGCGCGCTGGCCACCCTGCGCCGGTTGCCCGAACTGGGCGTGAACCTGATCGACACCGCCGACAGCTACGGCCCGGAGGTCAGCGAGAACCTGATACGCGAGGCGCTGCATCCGTACCCGGGCATGCTGGTGGCGACCAAGGGCGGGCTGACGCGGCACGGGCCGGATGTCTGGGCGCCGCTGGGGCGGCCGGAGTACCTGCGCCAGTGCGTGCTGATGAGTCTGCGCCGGCTCGGCGTGGAGCGCATCGACCTGTGGCAGCTGCACCGCATCGACGCCAAGGTGCCGCGCGACGAGCAGTTCGCGGCGATCGCGCAGATGCGGCAGGAGGGCCTGATCCGCCACGTCGGCCTGAGCGAGGTCGGTGTGGAGGAGATCGAGGCGGCGCGTCGGCATTTTCCGGTGGCCACCGTGCAGAACCTCTACAACCTCGCCAACCGTCAGAGCGAGGCCATCGTCGACTACTGCGCCGCGCACGGCATCGGCTTCATTCCGTGGTTTCCGCTGGCGGCCGGCGCGCTGGCGGGGCCGGGGTCGGTGCTCAGCACCATCGCCGACAAGCTGCACGCCAGCAACAGCCAGGTGGCGCTGGCGTGGCTGCTGAAGCGCGCGCCGGTGATGCTGCCGATTCCCGGCACCTCCAGCGTTGAACACCTGCAGGAAAACGTGGCCGCCGCCCAGCTCACGCTGACCGACGAGGATTACGCCGCGCTGGAAGCTGCCGCGCGCTGAGCGCGCGGCGCACCAGCGAAGTGTGCGTACCGGTGAAGCTCGGACTGCCGCGAGGATCGGACCCCTCTGCGGAACTCGTCCGTGGTTCCGCAGTCCATGCCATGGCATGCCTTGAAAGTCAGTGGATTGAGCCGCCGCCAAGCACCTGCGGCAGTCGGGTTACAGATGGATCTCACCGGGAAAACCCATGCACCCAGCGATTCGATTTCGCCGCGCCACGGCGCTCTCCCTGACCGCGTTCATCAGTCTCGCGGCGCTCGGCCAGACGGCTCCTGCGCCTTCACCGGACGCCGCCGTGACGCTGGCGCCCATGGTGGTGACGGGTGTCCAGCCGGGTCCCGCGCTGTGGAAGGTCAGCAAGGACGGTCACGTGATGTGGGTGCTTGGAACCACCTCTCCGCTGCCGAAGGGCATGCACTGGGACTCGTCCAAGCTGGAAAGGCTGATCGCCTCATCGCAACAGGTGCTCAGGCCACCAGCCATGGAAATTGGCGTGAAAGCCGGTTTCTGGGGGCAGCTGTTCCTGATCCCTTCGATGGTCGGACTGAAGAAACTTCCGGATGGCGAGACGTTGCAGCAGGTGCTCCCGTCCGACTTGTACCGCCGCTGGCTGGTGCAGAAAAACAAGTACCTGCGCTACAGCTGGGGCGTCGAGCGCCTGCGGCCGACGTTTGCGGGAGACAAGCTGTATACCGCCGCGCTCAGTCACTCGGGCCTCACTGATGGCGACGTGGTGGAAAAGGCCGTCTATGCCGCCGCCGGACGCGACAAGGTCGCCATCACGAATACTTCCTATCGGCTGATGCTGGCTGATCCGCGCAGTGCCGCGAAGCAGTTCAAGCAAATGACGATGCAGGACCAGCAATGCCTCGCGGATGCGCTGGACGCCATCGATCAGGATTTCTCGCAAGCCACCGAACGGGCGAATGCCTGGGCGACCGGCGACCTGCAGGCGCTGGGCAAGATTCTCTCCGTCAGGCAGCAGGATGATTGCCTTTCCGCCATTGGCAGCACCGACTTTGCCAAGAAGATCGGCATGACCGATCTGCCCAGCCGTGAGCGACTGGCCTGGATCAAGGCTGCGGAGGCTGCGCTGACGCACGACGCCCAATCGGTGGCTCTGCTGCCGATGGAAAACATCCTCGGCGGCAATGGCTATCTGAGCGGGCTGCAGGCGGACGGCTACACCGTGCAATCGCCCGACCGGCGGTGAAAAATCGCCAGCCTGTTGCAACCGCCGTCGAACGCACGGGTGGCGTTGCCCTGTGCGAAATGCGAAGTCATTGGCTTCAGCCAATTCAGCGGATTTCACGCGGCTCCGTCGGAGATGCCCGGAGACGGTCTCGCCACGGCGCTCGATAAAATGGGCTCTCTC
>JAJZGE010000532.1 GCA_021798675.1 Pseudomonadota bacterium
AGGGCGAGGTGCCCGCCAGCACGCCGCTTTCGGACCGCATGAGCAAGGAGCTGAAGAAGCGCGGCTTCCGTTTCGTCGGCACCACCATCTGCTATTCGCTGATGCAGGCCACCGGCATGGTCAACGACCACCTCACGGGATGCTTCCGGCACAAGGCCTGCGCCGCCGGAAACGGATAGCCCGGCTACCGTCTTCTGCGCCATCGGCACGGTTCGCTGCAACGTGCTGGCAGGGCGCCGGTTACGCCGTGCGCAACGGATCCCCGAGCCACAGCCCACGGCACGCGGCATCCCCCTGAAGCGGACCGGACTGGAGCGCCGGGCCATGCCCGAGGGCTCCCCTGGTTCGAGGTGCCGGGCGGGCATGCCGGACTGCACTTGGGCGAACGCCGGCGCCCGTACCTCGTGCGCGACCCGCTGCACCGGCAAGCGCTGCGACGCGCCGTGATCGCACAATCCCGCCCCTGCTACGATGCGTGGACGTCACGCATCATCGAGTCGCGCGGATGAAGGGAAAGGCCACATCGTTCGACATTGCCCATCTCGCCGGGGTCTCGCAGTCCACGGTCTCGCGCGCGTTGCGCGGCAGTCCGTTGGTGAGCGAGGAGACGCGATTGCGCATCCAGACTGCGGCGGATACGCTGAATTACAAGGTGGACAAGAACGCATCCAATCTGCGCCGCCAGCACACCGGTACGTTGGCGTTGTTGCTGTTCGAGGATCCCACCGCGGACGACTCGCACATCAACCCGTTCTTCCTGTCGATGCTGGGCTCGATCACCCGCGCCAGCGCGCAGCGGGGCTACGACCTGCTGATCTCGTTCCAGCAGTTCTCGCGTGACTGGCATGCGGATTTCTCCAGCAGCCAGAAGGCCGATGGCCTGATCCTGCTCGGCTACGGCGACTACCAGTCGCACCGCGACAAGCTGGAGAAGCTGGTGGCGCAGGGCACGCGCTTCGTGCGCTGGGGCGCCGTGCTGCCCGGCCAGCCCGGCGTTTCCATCGGCTGCGACAATTTCGAGGGCGGGCGGCTGGCCACCGCGCACCTGATCGAACAGGGCTGCCGGCACATCGCGTTCCTCGGCGACGCCACGCCGCATTATCCCGAATTCCACGAGCGCTACCGCGGCTACGCGGCGGCGTTGCGCGAGGCCGGTCTCAAGGTGGAGGATGGCCTGCAGGCCGATGCCGAGACCACCGAACAGGCAGGTTACGAGGCCGCCGAGCTGCTGCTGGAGCGCGGCCAGAAATTCGACGCGGTGTTCGGCGCCAGCGACCTGATCGCGATCGGCGCGCTGCGTGCCTTGATCGAGCGTGGCGTGGCCGTGCCGGGCGACGTGGCGGTCGCCGGCTTCGACGATATCCCGGTGGCCAGTTTCATCTATCCCTCGCTGACCACCGTGCGGCAGGACACCGGCCGGGCCGGCGAGGTGCTGGTGGAGCAGCTGGTGCGGATGATCGACGGTGAAAGCGTGGAGAGCGCCATGCTGCCGGCGCAATTGAAGGTACGCCGTTCCAGCCTGCGACCGGAACCCTGATTCGCGCAAAAACTTGCGTCGGCCGGGAGCCTTCTCACGTTGTAGTGACCGGGGCTCTGGCATAACCTGACCTCCTGCCGCACGCGCAATGGAAGGGTGGGTTCATGGGGCGTAGCGAAAACGAGCCGGCATCCAGCCGCGCCTTCGAGCGCATCACCGAGGCGTACGTGGCACTGGACACGGACTGGCGCTGCACCTACGTCAACCCTGCGGCGGCCGCCTTCTTCGGCCGCGGCGCCGACGAACTGCTTGGCATGCAGATCTGGGTGGCGTTCCCGGGCGAAACCCCGGCTGCGTTCCGCGAAGCCTGCGAGCAGGCCATGGCCGGACAGGCGCCGCGCGCCGCAGAGGTCTGGGTTGCGTACCATGGCCGCTGGTTCGAAAGCAGCGTCTACCCGGCACCCGACGGGCTCACGATCCACTTCAAGGACATCGACCAGCGCAAGCACGGACAATTGCAGCTGCAATCAGAGCAGCAGCTGATGGAGCAGGCCCAGCAGCTGGCACGCGTGGGCAACTGGAGCTGGGAGGTCGCCAGCAACCGCGTCGCCTGGTCGGACGAGCTGTACCGCATCTACGGCGTCGATCCCACGCGCCATGCGGCCACCTTCGAGGCCTATCTCGAGCTGGTGCATCCGGATGACCGCGCGCGGGTGCGCGATATCGTCGAACAGGCGCTGCGCAGCGGCAGTGCGTTCGAGTTCGAGGAACGTATCCTGCGGCCCGATGGCGATACGCGCGTGCTGTACAGCCGAGGCATGGTGGAGGCCGATGCGCACGGTCGTGCGCTGCGCCTGCTGGGCGCCTGCCAGGACATCACCGAGCGCAAGCGCGACGAGCGCATGGCGGCCTGCCAGCACGAGATCCTGCTCGGCATCGCCGCGCAGCGGCCGTTGCCGGAAATCCTCGCCGACATCGCCTTGATGCACGAGAAGCTGATTCCGGGCGCACTGTGCTCGGTACTGTTGCGCGATGGCCCGCGCCTGCTGCACGGCGCCGCGCCCAGCCTGCCCGCGGTCTGGAACGAGGCCGTGCATGGCCTGCCGATCGGGGAAGCGCAGGGCTCTTGCGGCACGGCCGCCTGGAGCGGCAGGCGGGTGGTCGCGGGAGACATCTCCACCCATCCGTACTGGCCGGTGGAGTTCCGCCAGCTGGCGCGGGAGTGCGGCCTGCACGCCTGCTGGTCCACGCCGATCCCGGGCAGCCACGGCGAGGTGCTGGGCACCTTCGCGGTG
>JAJZGE010000533.1 GCA_021798675.1 Pseudomonadota bacterium
AGCACGCGCTCGCGCTGGCCGGAGCTGCCTTCCAGCAGGATATCGACGTGATCGTGCGCCCCCAGCGGCGCGTCCGGCGGCAGCACGCGCAGCATGCCGGACATGCCCAGATGCAGCAGCGCGCTGCCGGCCGCGGTGTGCAGCAACAGATACTTCGCGCGGCGCTCCACCGCCACGATGCGCTGGCCCGGCAGCAGGCTGCCGATCTCGGGCGGGATCGGCCAGCGCAGGTCGGCCCGGCGCAGCGTCACCCCGAGCACCTGCCGCCCGATCAGATGCGGCGCGATCCCGCGACGGGTGGTTTCGACTTCGGGCAGTTCGGGCATGCGGCATCAGCTCCAGTCGGCGTGGAAACTGCCCGGCTGGTCGATGCGCTCGAAGGTGTGCGCGCCGAACAGGTCGCGCTGGGCCTGGATCAGGTTGGCCGGCAGCCGCGCGGCGCGATAGCCGTCGTAGTAGGCGATGGCGGAGCTGAAGCCGGGCATCGGCACGCCTGCGTGCACCGCGGTGGCGACCACCTCGCGCAGTGCCGCCTGATACTTCTGCGCGATGGTGCGAAAGCTCGGCGCCAGCAGCAGGTTGGCCAGCCTGGCGTCGTGCCGGCAGGCCTCGGTGATGTCCTGCAGGAAGCGCGCGCGGATGATGCAGCCGCCGCGCCAGATGCTGGCGATGGTGGCGTAGTCCAGCTGCCAGCCATATTCGTCGGAGGCCGCGCGCAGCTGCGCGAAGCCCTGTGCGTAGGAGATGATCTTGCTGAGATACAGCGCGCGCCGCACCGACTCGATGAAGGCCTCGCGGTCGCCCGCGAACGGCGTCGCCGCAGGTCCGTGCAGCTGCGTGCTGGCGGCCACGCGTTCGTCCTTCAGCGCGGACAGCACGCGGGCGAACACCGACTCGGTGATCAGCGGCAGCGGCACGCCGAGATCGAGCGCGCTCTGGCTGGTCCACTTGCCGGTACCCTTCTGCGCGGCGCGGTCGAGGATCACGTCGAGCAGGTCCTTGCCGGTCTGCGGGTCTTTTTTGGCAAAGATCTTCGCGGTGATCTCGATCAGGTAGCTGTCCAGCTCGCCCGCGTTCCACTCGCCGTAGACCTTCGCCAGCTCCGCGTTGGACAGGCCGAGCACCTGGCGCAGCACCGCGTAGCTTTCGGCGATCAGCTGCATGTCGCCGTACTCGATGCCGTTGTGCACCATCTTCACGTAGTGGCCGGCACCGTCGGCGCCCATGTACGCCACGCAGGGCGTGCCGTCGGGCGCGCGGGCGGCGATCTGGGTGAGGATGGGCGCCACCAGCTCGTACGCATCGCGCGGGCCGCCGGGCATGATCGACGGTCCGTGCAGCGCGCCTTCCTCGCCGCCGGAGACGCCGGTGCCGATGAAGTGCAGGCCGGCCTTGGCCAGCTCCTGGTTGCGCCGGATGGTGTCCTTGAAATTCGTGTTACCGCCGTCGATCAGGATGTCGCCCTGGTCCAGCAGCGGCCGCAGCTGCGCGATGGTCTCGTCGGTGGGCGCGCCGGCCTTCACCATCAGCAGGATGCGGCGGGGCTTTTCCAGCGACTCGACGAATGCCTGCAGCGTGTAGGTGGGCACCAGTTGCTTGTCGCCATGCTCGGCGATCACCGCGTCGGTCTTCTCGCGGCTGCGGTTGAAGATCGACACCGCGTAGCCGCGGCTTTCGATGTTCAACGCCAGGTTGCGGCCCATCACGGCCATGCCGACCACGCCGATGGCTTGCTTGTTCATCGTCCAGTCTCCTCGTGCAGTACCGTCGATATGGGGAGCGGCCGGCGGGGTGCAAGCCGCCGGTCAGTGCAGTTCGGTGGTGCGGGTGGCCGGTGAGGACGGCATGTAGCGCGGCGACACCAGCGCGATGCGCCGGCCCACACGCACATAGTGCTGCGGTCCGGTGACTGCGGTTTCGCCGAATTCCAGCGCGTGGCCGTCCAGCACCAGCACGGCCTGCGGCGGCGCCAGCCCGATCCTGGCTGGATCGAAATCGCTGGCCGGGCGCCAGCCCAGCACCGGTGCGGCGGCGATCGCAGCAAGATCATCCAGGCGGCTGTCGATGGCGCGTGTCGGCGTGCCGTCGGTGCGCCACCAGTGACCGGCGCGTTTTTCGTAATGCAGGGTCGGTGCGCCGGGCAGGGTCAGCGCGACGCGGGTGATGCTGGCGGGGTCCAGTGCGGTGAGGTTGCCGGGGGCATTCAGCGCATCGCGGCGCAGCTGCCAGCCGGCGAGCAACAGCAGCGCGGCCACTGCGAGCAGCAGGAGCAGGCGCTGGCGGGCGGCGCGCTTCATCTCAGCGCCGGCGCCGGCGCCACACGATCACGCCGCCGACCAGCAGCAGCAGCAGCGGCAGCGCGATCAGGAAGCCGAAGCTGAGCCCGTTCAGCTCGCCCTGCGAGATCTGCAGCAGGCGGTCGGGCGCGCCGCGCGGCGGCAGGTTCACCAGCTTGTCGTCGCCAAGCAGCCAGTCGAACACACGCTCGCCCAGCGCGCGGTTGCCGCCGTTGCCGAGGTAGGTGTTGGAGAGGAAGTCGCCGTCGCCGATCACCACCGCGCGCTGCTCGCTCTTGTCCGGGCTGGGTGACAGCCGGCTCAGCGCGAAGCCGAAATCCAGTGGCCCCTTCAGCTCGCCGAGCGCGGCATCGAAGCGGATCTCGCTGGGCTTGCTGTTGTCGATCGGCTTGAACTCGGTCCAGCTCTGCGCACTCGAGCGCAGGAACGGCACCACTGCCCAGTCGCCCGGCTGCGCCACCC
>JAJZGE010000010.1 GCA_021798675.1 Pseudomonadota bacterium
GCGTCGCGCTGATACAGCGCCTGCCGGACCTTCGCATGGGTGAGGCCGCCACTGAACAACGGGATGCTCAGCGTGAGACCCACCGTGGTGGTGGCCGGCCCGTAGGCCGCCGTGCCCGGCATCGCGTTCGACCACTGGCCGAATTTGTTGTAGCCCGCGCCCGCGACCAGCGTGGGCAGGTGACCGGCGCGCGCAGCCGACACCCGATGCTCATCGGCGCTCACCGCATAGCGCGCGGCAAGCACGGTGGGGTTGGTCTCGCTCGCCGCGTCCATCCACGCCTTCTCGTCGTCGGGCTTCGGCGGCTGCATCGGCAGGTCGTCGCGCAGCTTCTTCAGCGTGCCCACCGGCTTGCCGGTGATCTGCTGCAATGCGCGGCGGGCGTCCTTGAGGTTGTCCTCTGCGCTGATGCGCTGCGCCTTGATGTACAGGTAGAACGCCTTGGACTGGTTGACGTCCGCCGACATCGACAGGCCGTTCTTGAAGCGCGTGGAGGTCTGGTCGTACTCCTGCTTGTAGGCGTCCTCGTAGTCGTGGTCGATGCCGACCATGTCCTGCGCCACCAGCACGTTGAAGTAGGCCTGCGCCACGCGCACGTACAGGTTCTGCAGCGCAGCCCGGTAGGTCTGGTCCTGGGCGTCGCGTGCCGCATGTGCGGCACGCAGGTTGGCGATCGCGGACAGGTCGATGATCGGCTGGCTCAGCGTGCCGCTGAGGCTGCGGTCGCGGGTATGGCCGCCGCCGCCCGTGTTGACGATGTTGCCGTTGGCATCGGTGGTCTGCGCATTGCCGCTGCTGTGGATCTGATCCAGCTCGAGCCCGGCGGACAATCGCGGCAGCAGCGCCGCGCGGGCCGCCGGCACGCCTTCGGCCACCAGCAGCCGTTGCGCGTCGGCGGTGGCCAGCACGGGGTCGTTGGCGACAGCCTGCCGATAGGCATCCATCAGGTCCTCGGCGTGCCCCGCGATGGGGGCGACGGCGAGCAGCAGCAGTACGGGCAGCAACTTCAGGCGCATGGACGGAACTCGCGGTTGACGGACACGGGGGCGGCCATGCGCGCTCAGGCCTGGCCGGCGTTGCCGCGCGCAGCGGACACGCTGGCGTGGAAGCGCGGGTCTTCGGACAGGTCCACCACCTGGCCGTCGATGATGTGCACGTTGCGCTGGGCGCGCGCGGCCAGCTCGGGATCGTGGGTCACCATCACGATGGTGGCGCCGTCGCGGTGGATCTCTTCCAGCAGCTCCATCACGCCGCGAGCCATCTGCGTGTCGAGGTTGCCGGTGGGTTCGTCGGCGAGTAGCAGGCGCGGCGAGCCGGCCAGCGCACGGGCGATCGCCACGCGCTGCTGCTGGCCGCCGGAGAGTTCGGCCGGGTAGTGCTTGAAGCGCGAGGCCAGGCCCACGCGTTCCAGCGCGTCCATGATGCGCTGCTTGCGCTCGGGCGCCTTCATGCCGCGGTAGCGCAGCGGCACTTCCACGTTGTCGAACACGTTGAGGTCGGGGATCAGGTTGAACGCCTGGAAGATGAAGCCGATCTTCTCGTTGCGGATCTTCGAGCGCGCGTTGTCGTTGAGCTGGCTCACCTCGATGCCGTCGAGGTGGTACTCACCGCCGGTGAAAGTCTCCAGCAGGCCGGCGATGGTGAGGAAGGTGGTCTTGCCCGAGCCCGACGGTCCGGTGACGGCCACGAACTCGCCTTCTTTCACGTCGATGTTGAAATCGCGCAGCGCGTAGGTCTCCACCACTTCGGTGCGGTAGACCTTGGAGAGATGGGTCATCTTGAGCATGTTCACGTTCCTCGGTGGTGGTGGATCTGCTGGTTTTTGCGAACCCTCATGGAACAAGGGCCTTTCTGAAGAGGGCGGCCATGGATGGCCGCTTTTGACTCTCGCGTTCATGGACGAACGCACTGGTTACCGACTGATCGCCACGCGCTGCGCGCCCTTGAAGCTGTCGGTACCGGAGATCACGATGCGGTCGCCTTCCTTCAGGCCCTGCAGGATCTCCACCTTGTCGATGCTGCTCACGCCCACACGGATCGGCGTCTTGGTGGCAATACCGTCCTTGACCACGTAGGCGTAGCTGCCGCCGGATTCGTCGACGAAGGAACCGCGCTGCACGGTGAGCACGTTGTCGCGCTTCTCGAGCAGGATGCGCACGGACAGGCGCTGGTTCTGGCGCAGCTCCTTCGGCGTGCTGCCTTCGAAGCGCACGCGGGCAGCCACTTCGCCATTCACCACTTCGGGCGAGATCGCGCTGACCAAGCCCTTCCAGGTGCTGCCGTTGCCGCTGATTTCGCCGGTCATGCCGATGGCCAGATCGCGGGCGAAGCTCTCGGGCACCTTCACCTCCACTTCCAGCGCGGTAAGGTCGATCACACTCAGCAGCTGCGCGTCCTTCGCCACGGTGGCCACCGGCGCGATGAACAGCTGGCCGACCTGGCCGTCCACCGGCGACCTCACGTTGAGGTCGTCCACCTGGCGCTGCAGGTCCTGCACCACCAGCATCTGGTTGTCATACGCCAGCTTCTTCGCCTGGATGTTGAAGTTGAGACTGTCGTTGTTCATGCCGAGGTCCGCCTTGGCATGCGCCAGCGTGATGCGCGCCTTCTCCAGCGCATCCTTGGCCTGGTCCACTTCCACCCCGGTGGCCGCGCCGGCGGCGAACGCCTTCTGCTCACGATCGAGGTTGGTTTCCGCGCTCTTGGCGTCGATCTGCGCATCATCGAAGGCCTTCTGCAGCGCGCCGCGCTTGGTGCGCGCGTCCACCTGCGCCTGCAGGTAGTCCACCTTCATCGCGTCGGCCTTGGATTCCTCCTGCGCCAGCTTGTTGCGCAGCTCGGGGCTGTCGATCACAGCCAGCACCTGGCCCTTCTTCACCACGTCGCCGGCGCGCACCTTCAGCACCGCCGCACCGCGGTAGGTCGCGTAGAGCGTGGGGCTGTTCGCCGCCACCACCTTGCCCTCGGCGGCGATGTCGCGCACGAACGGCCCGCGCTCGACGGTGGCGAAGGCCAGCCGCGACGCGCTCACCGAGGCGTCGGCGGAAAACAGGCGCAGGATGCCCGGCATGGCGAATGCCAGCACCGCCAGCAAGGCCACTGCGCCGCCGATGAGCAGCAGCCGGCGCTTGCGGTTCGGCTTGACCTCGACCATGCGGTCTTGTGCGGAAGTGTCGCGGATCATCGTCGGTTCCCTTGCCGCGGACAGTGCGGCCCCGATCCGTACTCAGCAATCGGCGTGCCAAGCCGGAACAAAAGAAAAACGGTCCGAATTTCCGCAAGTTGGGATCGGCAAGCCACGAGCGACCTGTGTCCGCGGACACTGCGCGGACAACGGACAGGGGGCATGGCGGGCGCACATGCGAAGAGCCCCGGCGGGGGCCGGGGCTTGTGGGCTTACTGCTAGTCCGGCAACAGCCTGTATCGATACCGGGAAAGTGCTTTCCTGCACTTTCCCGGTTCGCTGCGTCCGGACTTCGCCCGGACTCCGCTCCGCGGGCCAAGCGCTTACGCTTGACCGTCGTGCGATCCGTCCATGGATCGTCATAACCATGGATTGCGCCATCCGTGGCTCGCGCTGCCCGGCGGACGCCGGTCAGAAGTCCTGCTTGAAGCGGATGCCGATGGTGCGCGGCTGGCTGACGCCGGTATAGACCTGTCCATTCGGATACTGCGGCACCACGCCGTGCGCACCGCAGATCGTCACCCCGCATTCGGTGAACTTGTACAGCACGGCGCGCTCGTCGAATGCGTTGTCGACGTAGACATCCAGCGACCAGTTGTCTTTCTGGAATCCCGCGGACAGGTCGACCGTGTTGTACGCGGGCATGTCGCCGAGCAGGCTGCGCTCCTGCAGCCGCAGGTCGCTGGTGCGCTTGCCCACGTGCACCAGTGCCGCTTGCACGTAGCCCTCGTTTTCGCCCATGTCGAAGCTGTAGCGGGCGATCAGGTTCCCCTTGAAGCGTGGCGTGATCGGCAGCTGGGTGCCCTTGGGCGCCTGCGGCCCGCTCACCACCGAGCCGTTGGAAGGATTGATCGAGCCGGCGGGGCAGTAGGTGACCGGGTTGCCGTCGGCGCCGGTGAAGCCGCAGTAATTGGCGGTCAGCTTGGCGTCGTAGAAGGCGACCCCCGCGCTGAGGTTGAGGTTGTAGGTAGCCTGCCAGACCAGCTGCGACTCCAGGCCGTTGATGCGCGCCGAATTGGCGTTCTTGATGATGGTCAGTCCGTTGGGGCCGAGGATGTTGAACTGGAAGTTGTTCCAGTCCTCGCGGAACACCGCGCCATTGAACGACAGCCGGTTGCCGAACCACGAGGTCTTCCAGCCGAATTCCAGGTTGGTGAGGTAGTCGGCCTGGTAGGGCGGCAGCGCACCGGCGCGGTTGACGCCGCCCGGGCGGTAGCCTTCGGAACGGGTCGCGTAGACCATCGCGTTGGGCGAGATGTTCCAAGTGAGGTTGACCTTGCCCAGCGAGCCGCTCTGCCGCACCTGCTTGTTGAAATCCAGGCACGGCGCGCCGAGGAAGGGCTGGTTCGAGATGCAGCCGGCCTCGCCATAGCTGGAGTTCGGCGAGAAGCCCTTGCTGAAGCCGTAGAAGCCGTA
The DNA here is from genome assembly GCA_021798675.1 of Pseudomonadota bacterium. Next base: position 4,601 of record JAJZGE010000010.1, read on the forward strand.
GAGCTGGTTCTCGCTGCGGAAGTAGCGCCCGCCGACGGTAGCGGTGAGCGTGTCGGGAATGATGTCGTAGGACAGCTCGCCGAACACGGCCTTGTCGTAGTCGTAACGCACCTGCCGGGTCAGCCAGATCGTGTTGGGCCAGCCGGCCACCGACAACGAGGTGGCCAGGTTGGCGATCTGGTAGTCCTGCATGATGTCGTGCTTCTGCTTCTGCCAGAACACGCCGGCGACCAGGCGCAGGCGGTCGTCGCTGGGCGAGACGATGCGCAGTTCGTGGCTGTCGTTCCGGTAGTGGTCGCGGTCGTTGATGTACTCGGATGGGTTGATCAGGGCGCCGCTGTTGTCGTGGATGTAGGCGCCATACGAGAGCAGGGTGTCGTACCAGAACGAGTAGTCGTTGTAGTCGGTCGCCTCCTCCTGGTCGCGCTTCAGGTGCGCGTAGGCGTAAGTGAGATCGAAGTTGCCGATCTTGCCCTGCACGGTCAGCGCGCCCTGCCACCAGCGGTCGTCGACACGCTCGGGGTAGAAGTGGGTGACCGCCAGGTCGCCGACGGCGGGATCGCTGGCGAACGTGCCGTTCGAGATCGTCTGCTGGCCCATCAGGGTCGGACTGATCGACCAGTCGTCGTTGAGATCCACCTTCAGCGCGGCGCGGGCACCCTGGGTGTTGACGTCGTTGTAGTGCTTGCGGGCATGCCCGTGGCACTCCAGCATCGGGCCTGGCGTGCAGTTGTCGGCGTTGCTGATGGTGATGCCGGACACCGGGAAGGTGCGCGTGCCGGCCTTGTTGTCGATGTAGCCGGCGTCGTGTTCGCGCCAGCCCACGACGCGCACCGCTGCGACCGGGCTGAGCGGAATGTTGAGCATGCCGTCGCCGGTATAGCCCACGCCGCCGTGCGCCACGTCGTCGACGCCGAGCTGGTAGCTCGCCGCGAAACGGCGGGGATCCGGCTTGTTGGTGATGATGCGCAGCGCACCCGCCTCGGCGCTGGCGCCGTACAGCGTGCCTTGTGGCCCGGCCAGCACCTCGATGCGGGCGATGTCGTACATGTGGATGTCGAGCGGCCCCTGGATCGTGGTGATGGGCTGGTCGTCGAGGTACACGCCCACGCTCGGCTGCGAGCCGGAGTGGTTGGTGTTGCCGCCGCTGGCCACGCCGCGCATGTAGATGGTGGCGAAGCCCGGGCCGGTGGCGATGCCACCGCCGCCCTGCTGGAAGGTGACGCTGGGCAGGTATTTCACGTAGTCGTTGAAGTTCTGCACGTGCAGCGCTTCGAGCTGGTCGTTCTCCAGCACGTTGATGCTGATCGGCACCTTCTGCAGGTTCTCGGTGCGCTTCTGCGCCGTCACGTTCACCACGCCCAGCGTGGTGGTCTTCGGCTTGGTCTTCGCTGCCGGTGGTGCGGCGGCGGTTGCCGCCTGTCCCGCGCCCTGCGCCAGTGCCGGCGCGGCGATGGCCAGGCAGATCGCCGCCGCCAGCGGCAGCCTGGCCATTCCGCTCCCGTACGCCCCACCCGTACGCTTGAAGTTCTTCGTGTGCATGACCCCTCCCCAGTAGTCCACGACCATCGATCGGTATCGAACCGCTACCACCCCTCCGGCGCATCCGGGTAGCTCTCCAGCACCGGCCCCAGTGCCGATGCCAGCGGACCCAGCCACGCCATGTAATGCCGCCAGTGATCCACCCCTTCGCGGTAGATCGGACGGCGTACCTGCTCCGAGCTGGCCGTGCGCACCGGCCGCGTGTTCTCGAAGAAGCGCAGGCATGCCGCTTCGAACGGCAGGCCGCAGTAGTCGAGCAGCCGGCGCACCTCGCCCTCGGTGTCGTCGACCATGCGCTCGTACGCCACGCGATGCACGCGCCCGGGCAGTACGGCGTCGAAGTGCGCCATCAGCGCCACGTAGTCGCGGTAGTAGCGCCCCACGTCGCCGAGGTCGTAGCTGAAGTTCTGGCCGCGCGCGAAGTGCTGCTTGAAGACCGAGAAGCCGCAGGCCAGTGGATGCCGGCGCGCGTCGATGATCTTCGCGTTCGGCAGCATCAGGTGGATCAGGCCGACGTGCATGAAGTTGTTCGGCATCTTGTCGATGAACAGCGGCGCCGCGGTCTTGCGCTGGATCCGGGTGTGCGCCAGGTAGCGCTCGCCGAGCGCGCGCAGCGCATCGGCATCCAGCGTCGCCAGCGCGGCGTGGTAGGGCATCGCCTCGTCGGCTTCGCCCTGCCGGCGCAGCAGGCGGGTGATCGAGGTGATCTCCGGCAGCTCCATGGTGCCTTCGACCTGGCTGTGGCTGGACAGGATCTGCTCGATCAGGGTGGAGCCGGCGCGCGGCAGGCCGACCACGAAGATCGGATCGGGCGCCGGGCTGCCGGCACCGGCGCGCGCGGCGAAGAACTCGGCGGTGTAGTGCTCGCGGATGTAGCGCACCCGCGCGCTGGTGTCGTCGGCGCTGTAGTGCAGCTGCGCGCGGCGGATCGCATTGCCCTGCGCGTAATGGCGGAACGATGGCTCGTACTCGCCGGCATCCTCCAGCGCCTTGCCGACGGCGAACTCCAGGTGCAGGCGATCGTCCTCGGCCAGGTCCGAGCGCGCCAGCTGCGCGCGCATCGCGGCCAGTTCGTCGGCGCCGAAGCGGAAGGTCTTGAGGTTGGCCAGGCTCCACCAGACCTCGCCGAACGACGGCTGCAGCGCCAGGCTGCGCCGGTAGGCGGCGATGGCGCGATCGAGGTGCCCTGCGGTCTTCAGCGCGTGGCCGTAACTCACCCACAGCTTCGGCGTATCCGGACTGCTCTCTACCAGCTCGGCGTAGATGCGGATGGCCGGTTCGTAGTCGCCGACACGGCACAGCACCACCGCCTTCAGGTTGCGGCAACCGGCGTCGCCGGGATCGGCCGCCAGCAGGCGGTCGATCTCGGCCAGCGCCTGTTCCGGCCGGTTGCTGCGATGCAGGACCAGTGCATAGTTGCGCCGCGCTTCGTGGAAGCCGGGGGCCAGCTCCAGGCAGCGTTCGAGCAGGTGCAGCGCATCCTCATTGCGGCCGAGCCGGGCCGCCACCTCGGCGAACATGCGGATCGCCGCCACGTCGGTGGGTGCCTGCTTCAGCTGCGCGCGCAGCAGCGCCTCGGCCGCGGGGATGCGGTTCTCCGCCAGCGCCATCGCGGCGGCCAGCAACTGCGGATCGCGGGCGGAATGTCGTACGTGGCTGACGTAGGCCGCCTCGGCCGCCACCTGCTCGCCGGCTGCCGCGAGGCAGTCGCCAAGCATGCGCCAGGCCTGCGGCAGGTCGGGTTTCAGCGCCACCGCCCGGCGCAGCGCGGTGATGGCTTCCTGGCCACGGTCGCTGCGGGCCAGCGCCAGCCCCAGATCGAGCTGGATCTCCGCCCAGTCCGGCCGGCGGCGTGCCAGCGGTACGAGGACGGCCAAGGCCGCGGACAGGTTGCCCTGCAGCGAGTGCAGTGCCGCCAGCAATTGCAGGGCGGCCGGATGTCCGGGCGCTGCCTGCAGGATTTCGTCGAGCTGTTCGGCCGCCTGAGCCGGGTCCCGCTCCAGCAGCAGCGCGGCGTGGGCCAGCGCCTGTTCCAGCGTGCCGGTGACGGGAGCCGCCGTCATGCGCCCGCTTGCCGCGGCAGCGCGGCGGGCCAGTGCGGGCCGATGCCCAGACGGCAAGACAGGAACACGACGCGTGGCATGGGCGACGGCAGCTCCTCAGGGGATTGACGGCAATCTAGCACTGCGATCCGGCTGGCAGATAGGGGGCGGCGACGGTGGACACGCACGCCAGGATCGGACATACACTGCCGGGATGCGCGGAGCATGGACGCCCACGAAATCGGGGAGTCGTCGCGCCATGCCAGCCAGGGGACCGAATCCGTGACCACTGCCGACACCGGGATCGAGGCACTCGACCATGCACACGCCCTACCGGCGCGCTACTACGCCGGCCACGCGGCGCTGGCGCTGGAACAGCGCGCGGTGTTCGCGCGCAGCTGGCAGTTGGTGGCCCACCAGGGGCAGTTGGCCGAGCCGGGCGACCATGTGGTCGGACAGGTGGCCGAGGTGCCGGTATTGCTGGTGCGCGGACAGGATGGCGTGCTGCGCGCCTTCCCCAACGTGTGCCGCCACCGCGCCGGGCCGCTGGCACTGTGCGACGGCAAGGGCATCCGCGCCCTGCACTGCAAGTACCACGGCTGGACCTACACACTGGAAGGCCAACTGCGCAGCGCGCCAGAGATGCAGGACGCTTGCGACTTCCGGGTCGAGGACATCCGCCTGCCGCCGCTGCGCGTGCACGAATGGCAGGGCCTGGTGTTCGTGGCGCTGGACGCGGAGACGCCGCCGTTCGACGAGGTCTACGGCGGCATCGTCGAGCGCATCGCGCCGATCGACCTGTCGGCGATGCGCTACCTGCGCCGCGACACCTATGACATCGCCTGCAACTGGAAGGTCTACGTCGACAACTTCCTCGAGGGCTACCACCTGCCGCACGTGCATCCGGGCCTGTCGAAGGTGCTCGACTACCGCGCCTACGACACCGAGCTGTTCGCCTGGCATTCGCTGCAGTCCTCGCCGCTGCGCAACAGCAGCGCGCTGTATGGCGACGGCCAGGCGTTCTACTACTTCGTCTACCCCAACGTGATGCTCAACATCCTGCCGGGCCGACTGCAGACCAACCGCATCCTGCCGCTGGGTCCCGACCGCTGTCGCATCGTGTTCGACTACCACTACACGCAGGACGAGTCGGCCCAGGCGCGCATCGAGGCCGACCAGGCCTTCAGCGACGAGGTACAGCGCGAGGACATCGCGATCTGCGAGGCGGTGCAACGGGGCCTGTCCTCCGGCCACTACGTCCCCGGCCGGCTGTGCCCGAAGCGCGAAAGCGGCGTCTGGCATTTCCAGAACCTGCTGCGCGCGGCCTACGCCGGGCCCGCCGGGGACCCCGCGTGAGCGGTGTCGACGCCACCGCGGCGCGCGGCGAACGCAAGATCGGCTTCTGGACTTGCACGGCCCTGGTGATCGGTAACGTGATCGGCATGGGCATCTTCGTGCTGCCCGCCTCGCTGGCGCCCTACGGCTTCAATGCACTGATCGGCTGGGTCATCGTGCTGGCCGGCTGCCTGGTGCTGGCCCGCGTGTTCTCGCAGTTGGCCCGCGCCCTGCCCGGGGTCGGCGGACCCTACGGCTACATCAGCCACACGCTGGGCGGGACGACGGCCTACCTGGCGCTGTGGGCGTACTGGGTGTCGGTGTGGCTCACCAATTCCGCGCTGGCGACCGGCGTGGTCGGCTATCTGGTGGTGGTATTCCCGCCACTGGGCGCGCTGCCGCCAATGTGGTTCGCCCAGGCGCTGCTGTGGGCGATGGTGGCGGTCAACCTGTGCGGCGTGCGCAGCAGCGGCGGCGTGCAGATCGCCACCACGGCGCTGAAGCTGTTGCCGATGCTGGCGATCGCGTTGCTGGGCGGCTGGCTGCTGCTGACCTCGCCGGCCAGCTACACCGCCCACCTTCCGCCCACGCCGATCAGCCTGGGCAGCGTGACCGCTGCCTCCACCATCGCCCTGTTCGCGATGATCGGCGTCGAATCGGCCAGCGTGCCGGCGGCGCGCGTGGATGACCCTGCGCGCACCATCCCGCGCGCCACCATGGCCGGCACCGTGCTCACCGCGGCGATCTACATCGTCGTCTCGGCCGTGCCACTGCTGCTGATCCGGCAGCAGGAGCTGGCCAACACGAGCGCGCCGTTCGCGCTGCTGATGGACCGCTACGCCGCCGCGGGGTCCGGGCGCTGGCTGGCGCTGTTCGTGGCGATCAGCGGACTGGGCGCGCTCAACGGCTGGACCCTGCTGGTAGGGGAGCTGACCCGCACGATGGCCGGCAACGGCGTACTGCCGGCAGTGCTCGCGCGAAGCAACCGCCAGGGCACGCCGGTGGTGGCGCTGCTGGTCAGCGGCGTGCTGGCCGCGGGAATGATCGCGCTAAGCTACAGCAAGTCGCTGGTGTCGGCCTTCACCTTCCTCACCCGGGTGGGGACGGCCGCCAGCCTGCCGCTCTACCTTTGCTGCGGGCTGGCGCTGGCCGTGCTGTGGCGCCGGCGCCACGCCGCCTGCAACACGCGGCGGAGCATGATTGTAGCGGCCGCGTGCGTGCTGTTCGTCGCGTTCGCCTTCGTCGGCACCGGCCGCGAGCCCTTCCTGTATGCGCTGGGGCTGATCGCGGCAGGGCTGCCGCTGTATGCGCTGATGCGCCTGTGGCGCCGCGGCGATCCATCGGCCGGAGTACTGCCGGAATGAGGGATCCGCGCTACGACCCCCTGTTCCAGCCGCTGAAGATCGGCCCGGTCACCGCGAGGAACCGCTTCTTCCAGGTGCCGCACTGCAACGGCATGGGCCATGCCATGCCGCTGGCCCACGCGGCGATGCGCGAGACCAAGGCCGAGGGTGGCTGGGCGGTGGTCTCCACCGAGGAGTGCGAGATCCACCCCAGCGGCGACCTCACGCCTTACGTAGAGGCGCGGCTGTGGGACGACCGCGACATCCCCGCGCTGGCGCTGATGTGCGACAAGGTGCACGCGCACGGCGCGCTGGCCGCGCTGGAGCTGACCCATAACGGCCCCACCGCGTCGAACCTGTATTCGCGCGAGGTGCTGATCGCGCCTTCGCACCAACCCACCAAATACGGCTACCCGCACCAGGCGCGCGCGATGACGCTGCACGACATCCGTGAATACCGCCGCTGGCACCGCGAGGCGGCGATCCGCGGCAAGCGCGCCGGCATGGACATCGTCTACGTCTACGCCGCGCACGACCTGTCGCTGGCGATGCACTTCCTGCAGCGCCGGCGCAACCAGCGCAGCGACGCCTACGGCGGCCCGCTGGAAAACCGCGTGCGCCTGCTGCGCGAAGTGCTGGAAGACACCCGGGAGGCGGTGGGCGACCGCTGCGCGGTGGCGCTGCGCTTCGCCGTCGATGAGATGCTAGGCCCGGGCGGCGTGGAACTGGCCGAGGCACAGGACATCGTGGGGCTGCTGGCCGAACTGCCGGACCTCTGGGACGTGAACCTCGCCGCCTGGTACAACGACTCGGTGCCCTCGCGCTTCGCCGCCGAAGGCGCGCAGGAGCCGTTCATCGCCTTCGTCAAGAAGACCACCACCAAGCCGGTGGTGGGCGTGGGCCGCTTCACCTCGCCCGACACCATGGTGTCGCAGCTCAGGCGCGGTGTGCTGGACCTGATCGGCTGTGCGCGCCCGTCGATCGCCGACCCGTTCCTGCCGCAGAAGATCGAGCAGGGCCGCGTCGACGATATCCGCGAATGTATCGGCTGCAACGTCTGCGTCTCCGGCGACATGACCATCTCGCCGATCCGCTGCACGCAGAACCCGACCATGGGCGAGGAATGGCGCAAGGGCTGGCACCCCGAACGCATCGCGCCGGCGCGCACGCCGACGCGCGTGCTGGTGGTCGGCGCCGGCCCGGCGGGGCTGGAAGCGGCGCGTGCGCTGGGCCAGCGCGGCTGCGCGGTGAGCCTGGCCG
>JAJZGE010000534.1 GCA_021798675.1 Pseudomonadota bacterium
GCCGCTGCCGTACCTGCTCACCGGCGTGCTGGCGATGCTGGCGTTGGGGCAGGCGGCGGTGTTCGTGCCGGCGCGCCGCGCCTCCAACGTGCCGCCGGTGGTGGCGACGCGGAGCGTGTGAACGGAAATCGAAAATCTGTAGGAGCGCACCCTGTGCGCGATGCTTTTGCGACGGGTGACGAAAAGCATCGCGCACAGGGTGCGCTCCTACAGGGTGGCGCGTGGTTTCAAGCATTGACGGAGCATTGAGCATGTTTGCCTACTACCTCGATCTGGCTCTGCGCAGCCTCAAGCGCAGCCGCGGTCTGACAGCACTGATGGTGTTGTCGATCGGTCTGGGCGTGGCTTCGTGCATGACCACCTTGGCGGTATTCCGCGCGGCGTCGGGCGACCCGATTCCGTGGAAGTCGTCGCGACTGTTCGTGCCGCAGATGGACATCTGGCAGGACTCGGCACGCAACGCGGACGGCGAGCCGCTGGATGCACTCACCTATACCGATGCGATGGCGCTGATGCGCGATCACCGTGCCGCCAGGCAGTCGGCGATCTACGCGATCGCGCCGGCCGTGTTCCCGGCGCGCAGCGGTCAGCATCCGTCCACGGTCGGCGGCTATGCGGTCTATGGCGAGTTCTTTCGCATGCTCGACGTGCCGTTTCTCTACGGCCAGGGCTGGACCTCGCAGGAGGACGCTGCGGCGGCGCCGGTGGTGGTGCTCAGCCGCGCACTCAACCTGAAGGCGTTCGGCGGTATCGACAGCGTGGGCCGCATGCTCGATGTGGGCGGCCACGACTACCGCGTGGTGGGCGTGACGGACGACTGGAATCCGCAGCCGGTGTTCTATGACGTGTTCGGCTCGGGCGGATTCACGCCGGAGGGGCCGGGCCTGTTCCTGCCGTTCACGCGCGCCATCGCAGCCAAACTGTCGAACGGGCGCACCGCCTGCGACAAGGAGCCCACGCAGCCTGGCTTCGCCGGCCTGAAGCAGTCCGACTGCGTCTGGATCACCTTTGTCGCGCAGCTCGACAGTGCGGCGGCGGTGCAGGCCTATCGCCGCTACCTCGACGACTATGCCGGCGAGCAGCGGCGGGCCGGCCGTTTCGGGGGCAAGCCGAACAACCGGCTGCGCGATCTGCCCGCCTTCCTCGATGCCGAGCACGTCGTGCCCGGTGATACCAAGGTGTTGCTGCTGGTCGCACTGGGGCTGCTGGTGGTGTGCCTGGTCAATACGGTGGGCTTGCTGCTGGCGAAGTTTCTGCGGCGCAGCGCCGAGATCGGCGTGCGCCGCGCGCTGGGCGCGCCGCGCGGTGCGATCCATGCGCAGTTCCTCACCGAGGCGGGCGTCATCGGCGTGGTCGGCGGCGCGCTTGGGCTCGGGCTCACCTGGCTGGGCATGATCGAGATCCGGCTGGTGTTGCCGCCACGGCTGGCCGCGCTGGCGCAACTGGACGGCTCGCTGCTGCTCGCCACGATGGCGACGGCCGTGCTGTGCACCGTGCTGGCCGGGCTCTACCCCAGCTTCCGTGCCGCGCGGGTGCAACCCGCCTGGCAGCTGAAGTCGAGCTGATCGCCATGGCCATCCATCCCATCATTTGCGCGCTGCGACGGCACAAGGCCGGCGTGCTGCTGATCGTGCTGCAGATCGCGTTGACGCTGGCCATCGTGTGCAACGCGATCTTCATCATCGCCCAGCGCATGGAGCGGGTGGAGCGCCCCACCGGCGCGCAGGAGGCCGGGCTGATCCGCATCTCGCAGACCTGGCTCGACGCGCCGGAAGGCGACGGCACCGCCACGGTGGAGGCGCTCGACGCGCTGCAGCGCACCGATCTGGCCACCCTGCGCCAGTTGCCCGACGTGCTCGACGTGGCGGCCAGCGACAGCATGCCGCTGCAGGGCGCGATCTGGAGCGCCGACCTGCGCCTGAAACCGGATCAGCGCCACGCCAGCACCCAGGCGGCGCTGTACTACGGCGACCAGCACATGCTGCCCACGCTGGGCCTGCGCCTGATCGCCGGGCGCAACTTCACTTCATCGGAGATCGATCACCACACCATCCGCAGCACCAAGGCCGCGCCCGTGGTGATCGTGACCAAGGCAGTGGCCGACAGCATGTTTCCGAACGGTGACGCGCTGGACAAGACGATCTATCTGGACGTGCGGCCGTCCACCATCGTGGGCATCGTCGAACGGCTGCAGACGCCTACCGTCGCACCCTGGGGCAACCGCTGGGCGTACAACTCGATCCTGCTGCCGGTACGCCTCGACGGCAGCAGTGCCAGCTACGCGCTGCGCGTGCGGCCGGGTCGCGAGCGTGCCGTGACGCGTGCCGCGCGCACGGCCCTGTTTGCGCTGAATCCGGTGCGCGAGATGCCCGATACCTGGGGCATCCAGACCATGCAGCAGATCCGCAGCAAGGCGTATCGCGGCGACCGTGGAACCGCGATCCTGCTGGGCACGGTGTGCCTGATCCTGCTGTGCGTCACCGCCGCCGGCATCGTGGGTCTGACCAGTTTCTGGGTCGATCAGCGACAGCGGCAGATTGGCATCCGCCGCGCGCTGGGTGCGCGCCGCATCGACATCCTGCATTACTTCCAGATCGAAAACCTGCTGATCGCCGGCGCCGGCGTGGTGCTGGGCGTGCTGCTGGCGGCGGTGATCAGCTTCTGGTTGATGACGCATTACGCGATGCCGCGCATGCCGCTGTCCTACCTGCTGGCCGGCGTGCTGGTGATGCTTGGCCTGGGCCAGCTGGCGGTG
>JAJZGE010000535.1 GCA_021798675.1 Pseudomonadota bacterium
GGTGGCGCTCCACAGCACGATCCGGCCGGTGCCGAAACGCGCGGGCGCCGAGGCCGTCAGCCCCGCCTGCGCCAGCGCCTGCGGGTAGCGGATGTCGGCCGCGAAAAACAGGTCGAACGGCGCGCCTTGCTCGATCTGGGTGGTGAACTTGCCGGACGAGCCGTAGATCACCTGCACCGTGTCCGCGGGATGCGCCTGCTCGAACGCGGTGACGATGTCGTCCATCGCAAACTTCAGATCCGCCGCCGCGGCAATCGTGATCGATTCCTTCGCCACTACCGGCAGGGGCGTGAGCGCCAGCGCGAACATCAGGCAGCGGAACACGCGGGCAGTCATGGACATGGTGATCCCTCCGGCAGTGACAGGCGCGCCGGCGCTACGAGCGGCGCAACTGGCGCACGTGTCGCCATACGTACGCCACCAGCGCGACCGCGAACAGCGCCACGATCACCGCATCGAAACGGTGGAACCAGACGCCCAGCGTGTCCCAGTGCTGGCCCAGCTTCATGCCGATCCAAGCCAGCCCCAGGCACCAGATGAACGAGCCCGTGAAGGTATACAGCGTGAACCGCCAAAGCGGCATGCGTGCCACGCCGGCGGGAAACGCAATGAAGGTGCGGATCACCGGCAGCAGGCGGCCGACAAAGATGGTGATGTCGCCATGCCGCTGGAACCAGCGGTCGGCCATGTCCAGATCGCTGTGCGAGATCAGCAGGTACTTGCCGTAGCGCTCGATCAGCGGCCGCCCGCCCCATGCGCCCACGACATAGGCCACCCACGAACCCACCACGCAGCCCACCGCGCCGGCCAGCGCCACCAGCCACAGGTTCAGCGTGCCCTGGAACACCAGGTAGCCGGAGAACGGCATGATGATCTCCGACGGCAGCGGAATGCAGGCGCTCTCGATCCCCATCAGCACTGCGATGCCGGTGTACTGCCAGCGCGAGATGAAGGCGATCACGAAGCCTGCCAGCAGGCCGATCAATTTTTCCAGCATGGGGTATCCGCGTCCGTTCCGTGTCGTGTTGACCGCCATAGTAACGTCAGTGCAGCCACGATCCCTGCGAAGCGTGAGGGCAGGATGGGCAGCGACGTGAGCGCGGCCCCCGCATCGGGGTGGGCGGTATGCCGGAGCGGACATGACTTCCGGCAGGGCTTCCGTCACGCATTTGATACATTATATCATTACGTTCCAGTCGCCCCCCGAAAGATCCGCTCGCATGAACCCAACGTGGCCGATGTGACCGCAAGCCCTGTCGCAAACCGCGCCGGAACCCCGACGCAATTGGCGTGTCCGGCGCCAGCACGTGCACGTCGCGTGATTGCGATGCTGGCGCTGGCGCTGCTGGCCGGCTGCACCGTGGGGCCGGATTTCAAGCGCCCCGCGGCGCCGGATGTCAGCGGTTATACCGCGCGGCCGCCCGCGACCACGGCCAGCAGCGGGCAGGTCGCCGGCGGCGCGGCGCAGCGGTTTGCCAGTGGTGGCGAGATACCCGCCGACTGGTGGACGCTGTTCCATTCCAGGCCGTTGAACGCGCTGATCGAGCAGTCGCTGAAGAACAACCCCGACCTCAAGGCGGCACAGGCGGCGCTGACCGTCGCGCACGAGAACGTGCTGGCGCAGCGGGGCGACTATTTCCCCAGCATCACCGCCAGCGCGACGGCCAACCGCCAGAAACAGTCGACCCTGCTGGCGCCGGTGCCCAACTACCCGGTGGTGTCCAGCGAATTTCTGTTCAACCTGTTCACGCCGCAGGTCAGCGTGTCCTACGCGCCCGATGTGTTCGGTCTCAATCGCCGCACGATGGAGTCGCTGCGCGCGCAGGAGCAGGCCGTCCGCTACCAGATGATCGCCACGCAGATCACGCTGACCGCGAACGTGGTGGTGGCAGCGGTGCAGGAAGCGTCGCTGCAGGGGCAGGTGGATGCCACGCAGCAGCTGGTCCGGATCAACACCAGGATGCTGCGCATCCTGCAGTACCAGTTCGCCAAGGGCTATGCGGGCCGGCTGGACGTGGCCGCGCAGCAGGCGCAGCTGGCGCAGGTCGCCACCACGTTGCCGCCGCTGCGCAAGCAGCTGGCGCAGCAGCGCCACCTGCTGGCCGTGCTGGTGGGCCGTTTCCCGAGCCAGACGCCGGCCGGCACCTTCAGGCTTTCCGATCTGCAACTGCCGCAGGACCTGCCGCTCAGCCTGCCCTCGAAACTGGTGGCGCAGCGGCCGGATGTGCTGCAGGCCGAAGCGAACCTGCACGCGGCCAGCGCCCAGATCGGCGTCGCCATCGCCAACCGCTTGCCCAGCATCGCGCTGACCGCGGATGCCGGCAGCACGGCACTGGCGATCGGCCAGGTGTTCAAGGCGGGTACCGGCTTCTGGGATCTGGGCGCGGGAGTGGCGGCGCCGATTTTCCAGGGCGGCAAGCTGCTGCATCAGGAGCGCGCCGCCAAGGCGGCGTATGCGCAGGCGGCGCAGCAGTACCGCAGCACGGTGCTGACCGCGTTCCAGAATGTCGCCGACACGCTGAGCGCGCTGCAGCAGGATGCCGATGGCCTGAAGGCCGCGGCCGCGGCTGCCGATGCCGCCAAGGTCACGCTGGAGCTGTCCCGGCGTCAGCTGCAGGACGGCTATGCCGGCTATCTGCCGCTGCTCGGCGCCGAGCAGGCCTATCAGCAGGCCCGCATCGGTCTGGTGCAGGCGCAGGCCAACCGTTACGCCGATACGGCAGCGCTGTTCCAGGCACTGGG
>JAJZGE010000536.1 GCA_021798675.1 Pseudomonadota bacterium
CCTGGCGCAGCGCATGCGCCCGGTGATCCATGCGCTGATGCTGGTGGCGGTGTTTGGCTACGCCGCGGCGATCGCTGCCAGCGCCGTGGCCGCATACAGCACGGTGCCGCTTTGGCTGCGACTGGCGCCGGTGCTGCCGCTGCTGTTGCTGGCGATGACCACTCAGCGACCCCGTCAACCGTGGCAACTGAGCCTGCTCGCGCTGGGCTGCGTGCTGCTGCTGGAGATCGGCAGCAATCTCAATGGCTTCGACCGGCTGCAGGGCCTGCCATGGGTGATGCCGGGAACCCTGCTGATCCCGGTGGCCTCCGCCGCGATCTGGCTGGCGCGCTGGGATTTCATCGCCGCGATGGCGCTGTGCGGCCTTGGCCCGATGCCGATGCTGCTGCTTGGGGGTGCCGAGAGCGCACAGGTGTTTCCGTACCTGGTCTACCTGATCATTGCGATCGCGCTGGCGTCCGTGCTGCGCGCGTTCATGGCGCGCACGCTGTTCGAGCACTTCCGGCTGGAGCAGCAGCTGCGCCAGCAGGCCAGCACCGACGGCCTTACCGGCGTGCTGCTGCGCAACCGCTTCCTGGAGTTGGCGGGGCTGGCGCTGGAGGAGGCGCAGCGCCGCCAGCGTCCGGTGTGCATGCTTTATCTGGATGCCGACCGCTTCAAGCAGCTCAACGACGGCCACGGCCATGCCGCGGGCGATGCCGCACTGGCAGCACTGGCCGACGCGCTGCGCCGGCACATGCGCCAGAGCGACCTGCTCGGACGCATCGGCGGCGAGGAGTTCGGCCTGCTGCTGCCCGGCCTGGCGCTGGCGCAGGCCACCCAGCGGGCAGAGCGCCTGCGCGTCGCGGTGCACGACATCCAGCGCCCCGACGGCCCGCTCACCGTCAGCATCGGGGTGGCCGCGCGCAGCGCAGCCGACGAGCCGCTCGAATCGCTGCTGGCGCGCGCCGACAAGGCCATGCGCCAGGCCAAGACCGACGGCCGCGACCGCATCGTTTGCGCCTGAGTGCGCGCGCCTGCGGCGGACGGCTCAGGCGCCGCCAGCGAGCCGGCTGTGGCGGACGCCGTAGCCGAAATAGATCACGCAGCCCAGCGCCATCCAGACCACGAAGCGCTCGTAGGTGATCCACGGCAGGCCGTAGATCAGCACCGCGGAAAACACGATGCCCAGCGGTGCGGTGAACCACACCGCCGGGGTGCGGAAGCTGCGCGGCAGCGCGGGCTTGCGCACGCGCAGCAGCATGATCGAAGCGCAGATGATGATGAACGCGCTGAGCGTGCCGATGTTCACCAGTTCGGCCACCTCGCCGATCGGCAGCAGGCCGGCCACCACCGCCGTGAACAGCCCGAGGATCAGCGTGGGCCGCGCCGGCGTGCCGAAGCGCGGGCTCACTTTCGCGAACCAGACCGGCAGCAGGCCGTCGCGCGCCAGCGCAAACCAGATCCGCGCCGCGCCCAGCATGAAGGCGAACAGCACGCTGGTGACGCCGATCACCGCCGCCGCCGCCACCGTGATGCTGAGCCAGTGAAGGCCGATCGAGGCGAACGCGTCGGACACCGAGGCGTCGCCGCCGAGGTTGTGGTACGAGGTGATGCCGGTGAGCACCAGCGACACCGCGACGTACAGCAGCATCGCCACCGCCAGCGACAGCAGCACCGCGCGCGGCAGGTCGCGCTGCGGGTGCCTCGCCTCTTCCGCCGCGGTGGTCAGCGTGTCGTAGCCGAACACCGCGAAAAACACCACGCTGGCGCCGGTCAGCACGCCCTGCCAGCCGAAGTGGCCGACGCCGGTGGCGGCATCGACCACGCGCGGCGGGATGAACGGATGCCAGTTCGCCGGGTGGATGTAGAACACGCCCACGCCGACCACCAGCAGCACCCCGATCACCTTGATCGCCACCACCACCGTGTTGAAGCGCGCGCCCCATTCGGTGCGCACGGTGAGCAGGATGGCCACCGCCATCGACACCGCGGCGGCGATCACGTTGAAGCGGTGGCCGTCGCCGGGCGCGGCCACCGCCGCGCTGCCGTGCAGCCCGAACAGCCGCTGCAGGTAATACTCCATCGTCGGCGCGCTCATGCTCTGCTGCGCCCACACCGGCAGGTGCACGCCGGCGGAGCTCAGCAGCACCTGCACGTAGCCGGACCAGCCGATCGCCACCACCGCCACCACCAGCGCGTACTCCAGCAGCAGATCCCAGCCGATGATCCACGCGGCGAATTCGCCCAGCACCGCATAGCCGTAGGTATACGCGCTGCCGGTGACCGGGATCAGTCCGGCGAACTCGGCGTAGCACAGCGCGGCGCAGGCGCTGCCCAGCCCGGCAATCAGAAAACTCAGCACCACCGCGGGCCCCGCGTTGGCGGCGGCCTGCTGGCCGGCCAGCACGAAGATGCCCACGCCGATGATGCCGCCGATGCCGATCGCGGTGAGCTGCCACAGCCCCAGCACGCGGCGGAAATCGCGCCGCGTGACCACCTCGGCCTGCAGCTGTTCGATCGACTTGTGCCGCACCAGCTGGCTGAAGAAACCCATTGCCTGACCCCCGTGAGCAAGCGGCGATCATAGCGAATCGCCCCGCGCCTGCCTGCATGCCATGCGCCATGGGTCGGCGGCATGGGCGCGCCGCGGCAGGCTCAGCCCGCGGCCGCCCGATCTGGCAGGCTCGCGCCAGGCTGGCCGGCGACCACCCACGGTAGCGCCAGCGCACTGAGCCCGAACAGCGCGGCGATGGCCCA